>VYCX01000387.1 GCA_009843725.1 Boseongicola sp. SB0675_bin_26 | reverse complement strand
TGGAGAGATGCTCGCTCATCGCGATGCCGGCCTGCCCGCCACCGATCACGGCAACGTCAACTCGTTGAATCGCCACCCGCCTAACCTCCAATGCGCACTTCAGCCCGAAAACTCCTCTCCGAAATACCTGTAGATGCAATGCGCTTCCACCAAATTGCTCGACTTTCGCCGTCTTGGGCGTCGAGGGAATTCACAAAGCCGCCAGAGGCGTGCCCGCATTGACTCGCGTCACGCCGAGGCCGGCATCCAGGCTGGCTCAAGCCCTCCCTGTCAGGCACGAAACGTCAGGGCGCTTCAGTCCCGCTTCATCCATCGAGTGGTGGCCGGTCAATCGAGCACCCGCTCCCTGTCCGTTGAAACCGGCACCTGCCGCGCCAATTTCGCATAGTCGCCAGTAGTGGCCTTCTGATGCAGTTGCTTCAATGCACCAACCGGGTCGTCGGAGTGGTGGTCGATTCGCAGCGTGAGGGGCGGCCGGTCCGGATGCAGCACGAGGAGGGCCGCTGACAGCAGACCGCGGTAGTCTCCACCAGCGTCACGGGCCGCAAGAAGAGATGACAGCAATCGATCTCCGAACGCGAGATCCGACCGGACGAACCCGTCCACCAACGCTGGCAACACGTCACCCCCCTTCAGCATGTTGCCGGAAGCAATGCCGCCAGCGAACTCAATGCTCCCCTTCACGTCCTTGTTTTTGGAACCCGTGAAGGCGGCGGTGCCGCCATTCATGTCGAGTGCCGAAAGCTGCCTGTGTTCGCGTCCCCGGTCTCTTGACGTCACGAGCCCAACCGCACCACCGGCATCCGAGCCGTCGCGCATGCAATGCAGAACGTCCTCACCCCAAAAGGTCGAGGGCGCCGCTCCCTGGCTGGCCGACATCCCCGCCGCGAGATCGCCGCGCAACACCCAGCCGCCGACGCAAAGACTGCCGGTCGCAGCGGCGCCACCAATTGCCCCTGTTTCAGGATCACGCGCGAGAATCGAAAAGGTCATGCCTCACCAAAGCAGTTTTCCGAAAATTATCATGATAAATTGACATTTGCAATTTATCATGATAATTTTCGCGACAGAATTCCAACAGGGAGAACTCAGATGAAGCGCATGCCTTGGACCCGAAGGGGTCTGTTCCTCGCCGCCGCAGGAGCGGTTGCTCTCCTCTCCGGATTGTCGGAGCGCACCATGGCTCAAACCCCTCCAGGCGTATTGATCGTCGGCCAGGTTGCCGAGCCGAAATCGCTTGACCCGGCCGCAGTGACGGCGGTCAACGACTTCCGGATTCTCGTGAATGTCTACGAAGGCCTGACCCGTTACAAGTCCGGCACGCTCGAAGTCGAGCCCGCGCTGGCGACCGGCTGGGACATTAGCGAGGACGGCACCGAGTACACCTTCAGCCTGCGAGACGGTGTGAGTTTCCACGATGGCACACCCTTCAATGCCGAGGCGGTGAAGTTCAATTTCGACCGGATGCTGGACGAGAGTCATCCCTACCATGACACCGGCCCGTTCCCCTTGAGCTTCTTCTTTGGAGCCGTGGCGGCAACCGAGGTCGTCGACGAAATGACCGTCAAGTTCACGCTGAACGCGCCATACGCACCGTTCCTGTCGAACCTGGCCTATCCGACCGGCCTGATTGTCTCGCCGGCCGCGGTCGAGGCGCATCGCAACGACTTTGGCCGCAACCCCGTTGGCACCGGACCATTCCGGTTTGCCGAATGGCGCTCGAACGAGGCAGTGGTGATCGAGCGAAATGATGCCTACTGGGCAGAGGCAGCCGGCACGCAGGCCGTCGTCTTCCGCCCGATTACCGACTCCAACACCCGCGTAGCCGAGATGCTGGCCGGCGGCATCGACTTGATGGTCGAAGTGCCGCCCACCTCCCTGGTGCAGTTCTCTGGCGAAGGATTCTCGATTGTTGAGCAGGCCGGACCGCATGTCTGGTTCCTGATCCTGAACGCCAAGGAAGGCCCGTTTGCCGACAAGCGCGTGCGTCAGGCGGCCAACTACGCGATCAACAAGGAAGCGATCGTGAACGATGTGCTGGAAGGCACCGCGACCGTGGCCGCAGGCCCGACCCCGCCCGCGTTTGCCTGGGCCTACAACGAGGAACTCGAACCGTATCCCTACGATCCCGAGAAAGCCAGGGCGTTGATTGCCGAAGCGGGCGCCGACGGTGCGGAACTGACCTTCTACGTCACCGAGGGCGGTTCAGGCATGCTGGATCCGGTCCCGATGGGGACCGCAATTCAGGCCGATCTGCAAGCCGTGGGCTTTGAGGTCAAGATCGAGACCTACGAGTGGAACACGTTTCTGGGCGAAGTGAACCCGGGTCTGGAAGGCAAGGCCGACATGGCCGAAATGGCATGGATGACGAACGACCCGGACACGCTGCCATACCTGGCGTTGCGCTCCGAAGCATGGCCTGACAAGGGCGGCTTCAACTCGGGATACTATTCCAACGCCAGGGTCGACGAATTGCTTGAGGCCGCCCGCACGGCGACCGACCAGGACGAACGCGCGCGGCTCTACCGGGAAATGCAGGCCGTCGTGCAGGAAGACGCGCCCTGGGTCTTTGTCGCCAACTGGAAGCAGAACGCGGTGACCAGCGATCGGGTCGAGAAATTCGGACTTGAGCCGTCGTTCCTGTTGCACCTGCAAGGCGTCATCAAGAACTGACGCGACCACGCCGCCCGGCGGGGAGACTCTTCGCCGGACGGGGAATTTTCAAAAGTCCCTGGCACGTCTATCCTGAAGAAACTTGTCCCGGGGGAGCTTCAGATGGGCAGCTACATCCTGAAACGGCTGGTTTCGGCGATCCCGGTGCTGTTCGGCATCACTGTCATTGTCTTCCTGATCATGGCACTGATCCCTGGCGATCCGGCGACAGCGATCCTCGGCTCCTACGCCACGCCCGAGAATGTCGAGAGACTGAACCGGGACCTGGGCCTGGACAAGCCCATGGTGCAGCGGTACTTCATCTGGCTGGGGAACATGCTGACCGGAGATTTCGGGCGTTCCTTCTCGCTTAACCGCCCCGTCATCGACGAGGTCCTGGAACGGTTCAACGCGACGATGATCCTTGCCGGGACAAGTTTCGTGCTCTGCTCGATCCTGGGCATCCTTGCCGGAGTCATCTCGGCCGCCCGCCAGTACGGCCTGGCTGACAAGGGCATCACCTTCGTGGTGCTCATCGGCATTTCGGTGCCGTCCTTCTTCCTGGGCATGATGATGATCCTGCTCTTCGCGGTGAACCTGCGATGGCTTCCGGTCAGCGGCATGTACGCGATCTATGGCGGCGGCGACCTTCCCGACCTTGTCCGCCATCTCATCATGCCTGCCCTGGCGCTCGCCGCCGTGGCGACCGGCGTGATCGCGCGGCTCAGCCGCTCCGCCATGCTTGAGGTGCTGCGACAGGACTACATTCGCACCGCTCGTGCCAACGGCGTGAGAGAACGTCGCGTGATCATGGGCCACGCCCTGCGGGTCGCGATGGTGTCGATCATTCCCGTGCTGGGCATTCAGGCAGGTTTCGTCCTTTCCGGCGCGGTCTACATCGAGATCGTCTTTCAATGGCCCGGCGTGGGGCGCATGCTGGTCGATGCAATCCTGACTCGCGACCTTCTTGTAGTTCAGGGCGGCGTTGTCTTCGTTGCCGCCTGCTACGTGCTGTTCAACATTGCGGTGGACGTGGCCCAATGCCTGCTGGACCCGAGGATCAAGACGTGAGCGCCTTTCTCACGCTGTTGTTCCGCAACCGGCTGGCCGCCATGGGCATGGTCGTCATCGCGTCGATCCTGCTGCTGGTCATGGCCACGCCACTTCTGCCCTTGCACGATCCGAACGTGATCGCTACCGCCGACCGTTTCATGCGGCCGTTTGCCGAAGGTCGTCTTCTGGGCACGGACCATCTCGGCCGAGACCTTCTGAGCCGCCTCCTGCACGGCACGCGCCTGTCTCTTGCCGTCGGCGTCGCTGCGGCGCTGATCGCGGCCGTCATTGGCTCTGCCATCGGGATTGTCGCCGGATACTTCGGCGGGCGCGCCGACAATGTTGTCATGCGCGGGGTCGATATGCTGATGGCCTTCCCTTACATCTTGCTGGCGCTGGCCATTGTCGCCGCCCTTGGTCCCGGGCTGATGAACGCGCTGATCGCCGTCGCCGCCGTCAACGTTCCGTTCTTTGCACGGAACATACGCGGCATCACCGTGGGATTGGCCGGTCGCGAATTCATTGACGCCGCACGCCTTGCGGGCATGGGCCATACCCGCATCATACTGACCGAGCTCTTGCCGAACGTCCTGCCTGTCATCGTCATCGCCATGTCCACCACCGTCGGCTGGATGATCCTGGAAACCGCGGGTCTTTCGTTCCTCGGGCTCGGCAGTCAGCCGCCCCAGGCCGATCTCGGCTCCATGCTGGGCGAGGCGCGTTCAGCGATGATCTCGCATCCCCATACTTCCATTGTGCCCGGGCTCATGATTTTCCTGATTGTCATGTCGATCAACCTTCTGGGCGACGGCGTGCGCGATGCGCTGGACCCGCGCCTGCGCTCAGGTGCGCTCTCCCGCCCGCGCGCCACGACGCTGGTCAGGCGCCAAGGCGATGTCCCGCCCGCCACCAACGACCTCTTGGCGATTCAGGATCTGCGTACAGAGTTCCACATCGGCAAGCGCAAACATCGCGCCGTGGGCGGCGTGTCACTGGCGGTCAGGCAAGGCGAATGCCTGGGCGTCATTGGCGAGTCGGGTTCGGGCAAATCGGTCACCGCGCTGTCGGTCATGGGGTTGGTTGCGTCTCCTCCCGGCGTGATCACCGGCGGCGCGGTACGCTTTCACGGGGAGGACCTGATCGGCGCGCCATATGAGACGCTCCGCCAAAACCGCGGCGACCGGGTCGCCTATGTCTTCCAGGATCCGCTTTCCACGCTGCACCCGCTATACCGCGTAGGGCAGCAACTGGCTGAGACGATCCGGTCGCATCACAACCTGTCGAAAGCGGACGCGCGTGCGCGCGCCGTCCAGCTCTTGAATGACGTGCGAATTCCGAACGCGAAGCGCCGTGTCGACGACTATCCCCACGAAATGTCCGGCGGCATGCGTCAGCGCGTTGGCATCGCCATGGCGCTCGCCAATGAGCCGGACGTGATCATCGCGGATGAACCGACCACAGCGCTGGACGTGACGGTGCAAGCGCAGATTCTGTGTCTCCTGGATGACCTCCGCCGCGAACAAGCATCCATGATTTGAGGCAAGCCCGGATTCGGTCTTTTTCGACGGTTT
>VYCX01000364.1 GCA_009843725.1 Boseongicola sp. SB0675_bin_26 | reverse complement strand
TCGGCGAAGCCGCCGTGGCCGTCGCATGGCTCCTGGCGCACCCGGCGGGCATCCTGCCCGTCATGGGCAGCAACCGGATCGACAGGATCCGCATGTTCGGCGATGCGCTCAAGGTCGACATGGACCGGGAATCCTGGTTTGAACTGTATGCCAGCGCGACGGGTGCCGACGTGCCCTGACACGGCCCTCCTGCCCGCCGCAAGCGATGCCGTCGCCTGCTGCGTGGGATCGCTTGGCGAGGCTCGACAAGCTGGTCAATTCGATCTTGCCCGTGCCCTGGTCTGGTCCGGACTTGTGCTGGACTGTAGCGAACGGCCGTTTCCGAACCAATGTGCCGAGGCCGAGCCATTGGCCTGGGCACGACGTGGCGTGCTCGACGAGAAATCTGGACAAACGCCTATCCGGCCGGGTCCGCCGATGGATTGCGGAAGCACGCGCTCGCCTTATGCGCAACAATAATTGCGCAAAAGGGCCTATAATTGCGCGAAAGGGTTGATAATTGCGTGAAAGGGTTGATAATTGCGCAAATCGACTGTGCATAAGGTCATGCGGAATGGCAAAGCCACCACCAACACGTGAAATGAAGGCAATTGAAGCCGTGGTGCGTGCGCACCCTGAGGGAATCGCGATCCAAGGCATCCGGAATGCGCTGGGCGATGACACGGCGCGACGCACGCTTCAGCATCGAGTCAAGCGCCTTGTTGACGAAGGCCGTTTGGCCAAGGCGGGCAAGGGGCGAAACACCACGTATCTGCCGCCTGCACCTGCCAGGCTTCCTGCTACGGCTCTCGAAGCATTAGGGGATGAACTGACCGGCGAAATCCAGCTTTCGACGCGCGCGATTGAGATCCGGAAGCATCTCGGCAGGCCGCTCCGCGCCCGCAGGCCGGTTGCCTATCGGCGAGCATTCCTCGACGAATACCGACCCAACGAGACCGCCTACCTGTCGGAAGTCGAACGGGCGCACTTACGAAACGCAGCGGCTCTGCTGCCAGGCGCGCAGCCTGCCGGAACTCACGCGAAACAGATACTGAACCGTCTGCTCGTTGATCTTTCATGGAACTCCAGCCGCCTGGAAGGAAACACCTACTCGCTGCTCGATACAAGACGCCTGATTGCATTCGGCAAGGAAGCGGAAGGCAAGAGCCGGCTCGAAGCGCAGATGATCTTGAACCACAAGGACGCGATCGAGTTTCTCGTGGATGAAGCGGAGGAGATCGGGTTCAACCGGCAAACGATCCTGAACCTGCATGCCTTGCTGGCGAACAACCTGCTGGACGACCCGAGCGCCGCTGGCCGACTGCGCCGGATCACGGTCGAGATTGGAGGGTCAGTGTTTCATCCACTGGACATCCCGCAACTTGTCGAAGAGTGTTTCGACCAGGTACTGGCAACTGCCGACGCAATCGAGGAGCCGTTCGAGCAGGCAGTCTTTGCAATGGTGCATCTGCCGTACCTGCAACCCTTCGACGACGTGAACAAGCGCGTCTCGCGCCTTGCAGCGAACATGCCCTTGATCAAGGCAAACCTGACCCCGCTCTCCTTCGTTGAAGTTCCCGTCAATCTCTACACGGAAGCGATGCTCGGCGTTTATGAACTGAACCAGATCGATCTGCTGAAGGACGTCTTCATCTGGGCCTGCGAACGATCCGCCTTGCGCTACGCTGCAGTCAGGCAATCGCTCGGCGAACCGGATCCGTTCCGCCTGAAGCATCGCGACGCGCTACGCGAAATCGTCAGGACAATCGTCATTGGGCAACTAGGCAGAATTTCTGCCGCAGGCCGAATCGAGCGCTGGACAAGAGAACATGTCGAAGCGGATGAGCGAGACCGGTTCAGGGAAGTCGTCGAAGACGAAGTGCTTGGCCTTCATGAGGGCAACTTCGCGCGCTACAAGATCAGGCCGCTGCAGTTTCAGGCCTGGCAGGAAGTCTGGAACGATCCGTCACGCGTCGATGGCCCTTCGCGAAGGTCAGCCGTCAAGCTCCGCCACCGCTCCTGATCGTTGATCTTCAATGGCGGGCGAATTCAACCGTGCCAACATCCTGACAACGGTTCTTGCGGGGCTGTCCAACAGACGTTGACCCGACACTCCGCCCCGCTACAGTCTCACGTGGCAACGAGGAGACGGGCATGGACGGAGGCGGCAGGGCTGCGGGCGCCGAGGACTGGGGACCGTTCGGGCGGCCATTGTTCGACGATCCCTCGGCACTGGCACTGAGCCGCGTAGGTGTCGTCGACGTCGGTTCGAACTCGGTCCGCATGGTCGTGTTTGACGGTGCGGCTCGGTCTCCTGCGTATTTCTTCAACGAAAAGGTCATGGCAGGCCTTGGCACCGGCCTGGCCGAAACCGGCTGCCTCAGCCCCAAGGGACGGATCCGGGCAATGGCGGCCCTGCGGCGCTTCCAGGGCCTTGCCGAGGCAATGGGCCTGGAACCGCTGACAGCCGTGGCCACCGCCGCCGTGCGCGAAGCGCAGGACGGACCAGAGTTCTGCGAGGACGTCCTTCGCGAGACCGGCCTCCAGCTCTGGGTAATTGCCGGTGAAGAGGAGGCGCGGCTCTCGGCGCAGGGCGTTCTTCTCGGCTGGCCCGGAGCGTACGGCCTGGCCTGCGACCTTGGCGGCGCATCCATGGAATTGGCGGAACTGCGAGACGGGGTGGTGGGCAGAAGGCTTTCCTCGCAACTCGGCCCGCAGCGTCTGCGAGTCGTGAAGGGCGGCAAGAAGGGGCTGAGCAAGTTTCTGAATCGGGAGGTGAGCGCCCTTGCCGGCACCATGGGACCCCAACGTGACCGGCTGTTCCTTGTTGGCGGATCCTGGCGGGCGATCGCGCGAATCGACATGGACAGGCGTGGCTATCCGTTGGCCGCACTGCACGAATACCGGATGAGCCGGAAAGCGGTCTACAGGACGATCGAGTTCATCGAGGAAAACGATTTGGAGGAACTGCGAATACGCGTCAGATTGGGCGAAGGCCGCATGGAACTGCTGCCGCTCGCGGCCCAGCTCCTGAAGCATCTCGTACGCGAATTCAAGCCCTACGACATCGCCATCTCCGGCTACGGCATACGCGAGGGAATGCTCTACGAACAGATGCCGCAGGAGATACGCGACCGGGATCCGCTGATCGAGGCCTGCCGCTTCCACGAGGCCAAGGACGCGCGGATGCCGGGATTCGGCCGGCGACTCTATGACTTCGTGCTGCCGCTGTTCTCCAAGCGCGGCGCTCCCGACAAGCGACTCATCAAGGCCGCGTGCCTCCTGCACGACGTGAGCTGGCGCGCCCATCCCGACTTCCGTCACGAGGTCTCCTTCGAAGAGGTCACGCGCGCAAATTTCGGCGGCATGACACACCAGGAACGCGTGTTTCTAGGTGTCGCGCTGTTGCATCGCTACAAGAACAGTCGCGCGGATTCTCCCATTCAGGACCTGCTCGACCTGGTCGAGGAGACGGACCTGAGATGGGCAGAGATTCTCGGAAAGGCCTTGAGATTCGGGGCAATGCTCACTGCATCCGAAGACGACAAGATGGGCGCGCTCAGGTACCATCCAAAGCGCAAGTGCCTGGAGCTTCGCCTCGCGCCGGGCACGCGTGACCTGTACGGCGAAGTCGCGGAGGCCCGCCTGAATTCTCTGGCCGACGCCCTTGGTGGCGTGAAGGTCGTGGTCAAGGGCCGCTGAATCGCTGCGCATCACGGCACGTCTGCACGGCGGCCGTCGGTCCGGCGACGGGCATCGGCCGCGCAGGGAAACTGTCCGAGTGCGACTCCTACAAGCCGAGGCACCAGCGCATGATGGCCTTCTGGACATGAAGGCGGTTCTCGGCCTCGTCGAGAATGACCGAATGGGGACCGTCCATGACCTCGTCCGTTGCCTCTTCGCCTCGGTGCGCCGGCAGGCAGTGCATGAACAGCGCGTCGGGCTTCGCGTGTGCCATCAGTTCCGCGTTGACCTGATACGGCTCAAGTTGCTTCCGGCGCCGTTCCTTGATCGCCGGGCTGTCGTGCATCGAGACCCAAGTGTCGGCAACGACGAGGTCGGCCCCGCTCACAGCCTTGACCGGATCGGAAAGCAATTCGACGGCAGCGCCTCTGGCCCGTGCAAGCTCCACGAACTCCGCCTCAGGATGCAGATCCTCCGGCCCCGTCACGACCATTTCGAACCCGAACTGCCCGGCGGCGTGCAGGAACGACGCGCAAACATTGTTGCCGTCTCCGGCCCAGACCACTTTCTTGCCGGCAATTGGGCCGCGATGCTCTTCGAAGGTCATCACGTCCGCCATGACCTGGCAGGGATGCGTCCGGTTCGTCAGCCCGTTTATGACGGGCACTGCAGCATGACGGGCGAGTTCAAGAAGGGACTCCTCCTCGAAAGTGCGGATCATCACGAGATCCACGTAGCGCGAAAGCACCCGCGCGGTGTCGGCGATCGTCTCGCCGCGGCCGAGATGGATTTCGCTTCCGGACAGGATCAGAGTCCTGCCCCCCAATTGACGCGTTCCGACGTCGAACGAAACGCGCGTGCGGGTCGACGGCTTTTCGAAGAGCAGCGCCACCATTCGACCCGCCAACGCCCGCGCGTCATCTTCCGCGCCCCTTGGACGATCGGCACGCGCGTCCTTCATCGCCTTGGCCTGGTCGAGAATGCCGCGAAGATCTCCCGCGTCGATATTGTGGATGTCGAGAAAGTGTCTCATGTAAGCCATGCCTGTTCGATCGTCGGAACGGTCACGCAGCCTTGGCCGTCGTCGCCGCCTTGTCCAGACGAGTCAATGCTTCAGCAATTTCGTCGTCGCTGATGGTCAGTGCCGGCAGAAGACGAACCACGTTGTCACCGGCCGGAACCGTGATGATGCCGGCCTCATAGCCGGCCTTGACGACGTCCGCGTTTGGCATCCTGCACTTGATGCCAAGCATCAGTCCCTCGCCTCGAATGCCCTCGAACACGTCGGCATGTTCCGCAACCAGCCCTTCAAGCTTCTGGCGCAGCAATCCCGCCTTGCGGTTCACTTCCGCAAGGAAGGCATCGTCAGCAACGGTCTTCATCACTGCGTTACCAACCGCCATCGCGAGCGGATTGCCGCCATAGGTCGAGCCATGGGTTCCCACCGTCATGCCGGAGGCCGCATCCTCTGTCGCCAGCACTGCGCCAAGGGGAAAGCCGCCGCCGATTCCCTTGGCGATCATCATGATGTCTGGCGTGATCCCGACCCGTTCGTGCGCAAAGAGCCTTCCGGTCCGCCCCATTCCGCACTGCACCTCTGCCAGGATCAGCATCGTGCCTGTG
>VYCX01000422.1 GCA_009843725.1 Boseongicola sp. SB0675_bin_26 | reverse complement strand
CCCCGCCCCCGCCGCCCGCCCGGCCTTGCGCCTCGACTGGCTGGGCCGAGTGTTCGCCGCGTCAGGACTTTCCGGAGCTGCGGCTTTCGGCGTCTGGATCGGGTTTGTGATGCCGGAGGCAATAGACGCGCTGGCGCTCGGGGGTGACGACACGGTTGCGCTTGCGACCTTCCTGCCGGGGACCGACCTTGAAGCGATCCTCAATGAATGAGAACGCCACATCACGCCGGCGCCGTTCCTGGGTGAAGCCGCTGCTGTTCGTGTCGCTGGCGCTGAATCTCGTTGTCATCGGCGCCTTCGTGGGACGCGCACTTGCGCCAGACCGTCCGCGCTGGGGCGACGGAGTCGCGGGACCTGTGCGAGGCGTGATCGGTGAGCCCTTTGCGCACGCGCTGGGTCCGGGAGACCGTGGAGCGCTTCATGACAAGCTGACAGGCAAGCGTCCTCATCTCCAGGCGAGTCGCGGTCGGTTGCGTGACCTGCTGGATGAGCTGCTGGTAGCGCTCAGGGCGGAACCATTCCAACCGGACGAGGTGAGGCGCATCCTGCAGGAGCAGCGAGGAGTTGCCGAGGAACGCCAGTTGCTAGGGCAGACGCTGCTGCTCGAACGGCTTGAAGCGATGAGTCCCGAAGAGCGTTCAGCCTATGCCGACCGGCTGGAACGTTCCCTGAAGCGATTCAGGCGTCGTTGAACCGGGCGCTGCGCCGACGTGCATCGGGATCGGGCCGCGTGCGTCGGCCCGGAGACCTTCACGATCCATGGATTCCCGTTTCAGGCGTCGCCGATTTAGTGTTAGCGTAGCCTGACCCGGGAGCCGGACATGATGCCACTGCCAATGGACGCCGCGGAGATACTGGCGATCAAGGCCTTGTCGTGGCTGGTGGGCAATGACGAACTTCTGCCCGTCTTTCTGGGTTCAACGGGCGCCACGGAAGCGGACCTGCGGCAGCGTTCGAAGGATCTTGAATTCCTGGCCTCAGTGCTGGACTTCTTGCTGATGGATGATGCCTGGGTGCAGGGTTTCTGCGATGCGGCAGGATGTGCCAGCGACTTTCCCCTCCGTGCCCGTGCCGCGTTGCCGGGAGGCGCGCAAGTCAACTGGACGTGATGGACATGCCCTGCGGGCTCCTGGCCGCCGTGGGCCATTGCAGGGTGTCAGGAGGGCGCGTTCTGATCGATGAAGTCCAGAACCAGCGGTCGGATGTTGTTGCGCCAGCTCTTGCCGGCGAAGATTCCATAGTGGCCTGCGTCCGGCTCAAGATGCGCGGCCTTCTTGGAAGCAGGCAATCCCGTAAGCAGGTCCAGGGCGGCCCGGCACTGGCCCGGGGCGGATATGTTGTCCTGTTCGCCCTCGACCGTCTTGACCGCGACGTCGGTGATCGCTCCGAAATCGACATGGCGTCCGTTCACGGTGAATTCGTTTCGGGCGATCTCGCGGTTCTTGAACACGCGTTCAACGGTGGAAAGGTAGAATTCGGCAGGCATGTCCATGACCGCGAGATACTCGTCGTAGAAGCGATTGTGCCTGTCGTGGTCCGCCGCCTCTCCCTTCGCGGCCAGCACGATCTGGTTCGTGAAGGCGCGTGCGTGCGTCTCCGAGTTCATGGTCATGAAGGAGGCAAGCTGCAGGAGTCCGGGGTAGACCATCCGCCCGACGCCCGCATACTTGAAGCCCACGCGCTGGATCATGAACTGCTCGAGCTGCCCCATGGTCACGCGACGGCCGAAATCCGTAACCTCCGTGCTTGCGGCATCCGGATCCACCGGCCCGCCGAACAGCGCCAGCGTGCGCGGCTGAGCGTCGGGAGCTTCCGCCGCGAGATAGGCCGTCGCGGCGAGTGCCAGCGGCGCGGGCTGGCACACGGCGATCACGTTGATCGACGGGCCGAGATGGCGAATGAACTCTGACAGGTAGAGAGTGTAGTCCTCGATGTCGAACTTCCCGGCACTGACCGGAATGTCGCGCGTGTTGTGCCAGTCCGTGATCCAGATTTCGGCATCGGGCAGCAGGCTGTGCACGGTTGGGCGCAAGAGCGTTGCATAGTGTCCTGACATAGGAGCCACCAGCAGGATGCGCCGCCGCCTTTCCGGCCGCGCCTGGACCCGGAAGCGAATCAGGTCGCAGAACGGGCGGGCGACTTCCGTTTCGATGTCGACAAGATGATCCCGACCGTCCTCGCCGACCACGGAATCAATGCCCCAGTCCGGTCGGGCAGCCATCCGCGCAAAGCTGCGTTCCGTCACTTCACCCCAGGCTGCCATCAGCCTGATCCAGGGATTCGGCACGGCGCCCCAGACAGGGTAGGACGCCATCGAGGCGGCGGTTGCGCCGACCCACTGGCTGGTGTTTCGGGCCGTCTCTATCATGTCGTAGGTAAGCATGTATCGCATATGCGCACTCCTTGCGCATCTGGGCCAAAACGCCGCTTTGCCAATCGAGCCCCGTGTCGCTACATTGCCCCAAATGCTGCAAGTGCAAATACGCAGGGGCTAAAGCAATGACAACCGAAGAAATCGGCGACGATCCAGATCGGTCGGAGGAGTTGCACAAAAACCTCGCCAGGATCGAGGAGTTGTCAGAGCGCCTGGTCGCGGCGATTTCCAGGAAGAAGGCGCCCAACCCGGACCTGCAGGCCCCCGGCCAGGAGCTCTACACCAAGGCGGCTTCGGCATATGTCGCGGAATTCGTGGAGAGCCCGTCAAAGGTGTTCGAGACCCAGGTTGCATACTGGAGCAAGGCCCTGACGCACTTTGTCGAGGCACAGAAGAACCTGATGCAAGGCAGCCTTGAACCTCCCGATGACAACACGCCGGCAGACCCGCGATTTGCCGGGGATCTCTGGGCCCAGCATCCCTATTTCAACTTCATCAAGCAGCAGTACCTGATTTCCGCGGAGGCAATCTCGAACGCCGTCGACGGTCTGGATGACCTGAACGAGACCGACCGCAGACGCGTCCGCTACTTCACGCGCCAGATCATCGACATGATGAGCCCTGCAAACTTCCTTGGCACGAATCCGGAAGCTCTTGCGAAAGCGGCGGAAACCAACGGCCAGTCCCTTGTTGACGGCCTGGAGAACCTTGTCCGTGACATCGAGGAGTCGGACGGCGAACCGATGGTAACGCTGGCCGACAAGAAGGCGTTCGAGGTTGGCGCCAACATCGGAAGCACCGAAGGCTCGGTCGTCTTTCGCAACGAGATCCTTGAGCTGATCCAGTACGCTCCAACGACGCAGACCGTGCGCGAGACGCCGCTTCTCGTCTTTCCGCCATGGATAAACAAGTACTACATCCTTGACCTGAAACCGAAGAACAGCCTGATCAGGTGGATTGTCGACCAAGGCTACACGCTCTTCGTCGTTTCCTGGAAGAACCCTGATGCCAGCTATCGCGACTTCGGCATGGCCGACTACGTGGAGAAAGGCTTCCTGACGGCAATCGACCAGGCAAAGGCCGTCACCGGCGAGAAGCGGATCAATGTTGTCGGATACTGCATCGGAGGGACCGCGCTTTCCCTGACGCTTGCGCTGCTCGAAAAGCGGGGAGACAGGTCGATCGGATGCGCGACGTTCTTCACGACGCTCACTGACTTCAAGGACCAGGGCGAATTCACCGTGTTCCTGACGGATGACTTCGTGGACGCCATCGAGGCACAGAGCAACAAGGTCGGCGTTCTGGAGAACCGGATCATGAGCCGGACCTTCAGCTTCCTCCGTTCGAACGACCTGATCTACGGCCCGGCCATCCGGAGCTACCTGATGGGAGAGGCGCCTCCGGCCTTTGACCTTCTCTACTGGAATGGCGACGGGACCCACCTCCCCGCGGCCATGTTGATGGAGTACCTGCGCGGCCTTTGCCAGCAGAACCGGTTCGCGCGTGAAGGTTTCGATCTCCTGGGCGAGACGGTTCGGGTCGGGGACATAAGGGTTCCGGCATGCTCCGTCGCGTGCGAGACCGATCACATTGCAGCATGGAAGTCCTGCTACGAGGGATTCCGCCAGATGGGGAGCAACTCGAAGACGTTCCTGCTGTCCGAGTCGGGGCATATCGCGGGCATCGTGAACCCGCCGTCCAGGAACAAGTACGGCCACTACACGGGCCACGGGCTGCCGGCGGAGCCGGAGGCGTGGAAGGACGCCGCCACGTTCAACGAAGGGTCTTGGTGGCCCACATGGGGGCGGTGGCTGGAGGCGCGGTCGGGCAGCGATACCGAGGCCCGGGTTCCCGGAACCGCGCAAAGCCATCCAATTCTGGCCGCTGCGCCGGGCACCTATGTCAAGGAAGTCGTGGGAATCGACTAACCCTCTGCCGTTGAAGGAAAGAAAAATTTCCGCAACGCAGAATTCTGCCTTGAAATGCTGCGTTGCAGCACATATTTATGCCGCAACCGCACAACAACTCGGCCTTGCGCCGCAGTCTCGGGAGCTGGAGAGATGATGACAGACTACGCTAGTGGATACGCGAATGCGATGAAGGGCATGCTTGGCGAGATTCCCGTCGACGCCGGAATGTTCAAGAATGCCTTCAGGCAACAGGCCTCCATCACGGACAAGATGTCGAGGGTCGTGCTGGCGGCGGCCGAGAAGTCGACGGAGATTTCGGCCACGTGGACAAAGTCCACCCTCGGAGAGCTCGGCAACGTCGTCAACGCCCAGGACGATCCCTCCGGTTACACCAAGGCCGTGAGCGACTTCGCGCGTGCCCAGGCGGAACTGAGCGCCAAGTCGATGGAAGCCTTCGCCGACGTGGCCACGACGGCTCAGGTGAAAACGATCGAGCTGATGCTTGCCGCGGACAAGGGTCCGGGCCACGGTGCCGCGAAGGCCGCCAGGAAGCCGCGGTCCGGGTCTGGCCAGCCGGCGCCGTCGCCGCAAAATGCTTCGAAGGCCGCCAAGAAGGCTGCCAGGGAAACGTCCGCCGCCGCCTAAAAGGTGGTTGTGAACCGCTAATTCGATTGCGAGTGCCAACTTCCTCCCTGTTGGCAATCCAAAACTGGCGGGCCGCAATGGCCCGCCTTTTTCCTGCGCGACGCACGGCATCCCCGGGCGGCGTCCTTTCATTCGCACCCTGCATTTCCGTCGTCAGCATGCGCAACGCTCCGACAGGTCGGCCGGACGGGCATGGTGCCGTGTCTTCCGGGCATTCCCCCGGAATGCGAACGCGCCACGGATGGCGGTCCTGCCGCATTGCGGAAAATGGCCGGCCGGGACCGGCGCGGGCTTTCCGATTCGAGGTGCCAAATTTCACGAAGGTAGCCACCCAATTTCACGCATGGTAGCCACCCAGTT
>VYCX01000182.1 GCA_009843725.1 Boseongicola sp. SB0675_bin_26 | reverse complement strand
GAGGGCATCAGAAACTTCAGGAAATGGCATCAAATGAATGAATCAAACCACTAGGCAATGTCCTGCAAGGCGATCTCGGGACTTCAGTGTTCTTCCGCGAACCGGTTCTTTCTGTCATCGCTGATGGTGCCGAAACCTCGATCCTCCTGGCGACGATGACAATGTTCTGGATTGTCGCGTTCGGTGTTCCGATTGGCATCATTTCCGCAATTCGTCACGGGTCGTGGGTCGATCAGGCGACCTCCGGCGGAGCCATGCTGTTCGCCTCGGTGCCGACGTTCTGGCTTGGACTCTACCTGATCCTGATCTTCTCGGTCGGGCTTGGCTGGTTTCCCTCTTCGGGATTTCCGTCGCTTGCTGATGAAGGCGGAGTCTCGAACCTGCGCTACCTTGTTCTGCCCAGCCTGACCCTGGCGGCCCCGAACGCGGCGCTCATTATCCGCCTGGTCCGCGCTTCCATGCTTGATGTCTCGCGGGAAGATCACGTACGCACGGCCCGAGCGAAGGGCCTTCACCCGGCTCGCGTGGCCATCAAGCACATCTTCCGAAACGCGCTCATTGCCGTTTCCGCCGCGTTCGGCTTCACGTTCGCGGCACTGGTCAGCGAAGCGGTGGTGACGGAGACCGTCTTTTCCCTGCCCGGCATAGGCAGGCTTGTCGTGCAGTCCATCCTGCGGCGAGACTATCCGGTGATCCAGGGCGTCATTCTGATCATCGTGGTCTTCTACATGGCCGTAAATCTCCTGGTCGACCTTGCCTACGCCAGCCTTGATCCAAGGGTGTCGCTGAAATGAGCGTGCCGCTTTCAATCGCGCCGGTCTTTCGCGGTCGCGCACTGGCAACGATAGGAGCGTGCTGGCTGCTGGTCGTCGGCATTGCGGCCGTCGGAGCGCCGCTCCTGGCACCGTTCGACCCGCTGGAATTCGACCCGTTCGTCCGCCTTTCCAGTCCCGGCTGGCCCCACCTCTTCGGCACCGATCATTTCGGGCGGGACTCGCTTTCCCGTGCGATTTACGGCGCGCGCATGGTGATCCTGATTGGGTCGGGCAGCGTGTTGATCGCCTTGGTCGCTGGTGGCCTCATCGGCATGCTTTCCGCCTACTTTGTCCGGCTGGGTCATTTGCTGATGCGGATTGTGGACGTGCTGATGGCGTTTCCGGCATTGCTCCTGGCGCTGGTTCTGATGACGCTCCTGGAGCGCAGCGTGCTGAACACGGTCATCGTGATCGGCATTGTCTACGCCACGACCACCGCCAGGATCGTGTTCGGAATGACCCTGAAGCTGAAGCGCGATGTGTTCGTTGATGCCGCGATCTGCAGCGGCGCAGGGCACGCCTCGGTCCTGTTCCGGCATATCTTGCCGAATCTCGTGTCGCCGATGCTGGTACAGGCGAGCTTCATCTTTGCGTTCGCGCAATTGCAGGCGGCAGCGCTAGACTTCCTGGGGCTGGGCCTTCCGCCGGAAGTTCCGAGCTGGGGAAACATGTTGAGCGAGGAAAGAATCTACGTGACCCGTGCCCCGTGGCTGCTGATATTCCCTGGTGCGCTGATCATCCTTTCGGTCTTTTCGATGAACCTTGTCGGAGACGCGTTGCGTGACAACATCGATCCCCGGTTCAAAGACGACATCGCAGGGGTCTGAGCCTTGGCTTTGCTCGACATAAGGAAATTGGACCTGAGCATCGCGCGAGGCGGCGAACTCCTGCCTGTGGTTCAAGGGGTGTCGCTTTCCGTCGAGGAAAACGAAACGCTGGGAATCGTCGGTGAGAGCGGGTGCGGCAAGAGTCTGACCGCGCTGGCGATCATGGGTTTGCTCGAGGGCACGGCTGTGCGGATTGCCGGAGGGTCAGTCCACTTTCAAGGCTGGGACCTCCTGGCACTTTCTCCCGAGGAGCGGCGACGGATCATGGGGAGGCAGATGGCCATGATATTCCAGGAACCGATGACCAGCCTGAATCCTGTCTACCGGGTCGGCGACCAGATCAGGGAAGCGATCCTGCAGCATCGCAGCATGTCCAGAAGGCAGGCGCATGAACGTGCGCTGGACCTTCTGGAGCTCGTGCGCATTCCCGATCCGGCACGCCGGATCGACAGCTTTCCACACCAGATGTCCGGCGGCCAGAGGCAAAGGGTCATGATCGCCATGGCGCTTGCCTGCGATCCGAGACTGCTGATAGCCGACGAGCCGACGACGGCGCTTGACGTCACTGTACAGAAAGACGTGCTGGAGCTCATCCGCGGCCTGCAGGCGCGAACCGGCATGTCCGTCGTTCTGATCTCGCATGACCTGGGGGTGATTTCCGAGACCTGCGACAAGGTCGCCGTCATGTACCGCGGCAGGATTGTCGAACAGGCGTCGACCTCCGCGCTCTTCTCGAACATGAGCCACCCGTACACGCTGGGACTGCTCGGCTCGATGCCGGCGCTCGATCACGACGTTGAGTGGCTTGACGCAATTCCCGGCCGGGTGCCGACGCTGGACGAAACGGTGCTCGGCTGCGCGTTTCATCCACGCTGCTTTGCTGCAAAGGCAACCTGCAGGACTGAAGACCCCGGCGCTGCCGCCGTTTCGCCGGCGCACTTCGTCCGGTGCCATTTTCCGCAAGGATCTTCGTCATGACCCGTCCGTTGCTGGACGTGCGCGAGCTAAAGACGCATTTCAGCATCGGACGGGGCGGGTTCATGCGCAGGAAATCCTTGCTCAGGGCCGTCGATGGCGTTTCGTTCAGCATCCATGATGGTGAAGTGCTCAGTCTCGTAGGCGAGAGCGGCTGCGGCAAGTCCACGGTCGGACGGACCCTGACCCACCTGGAAACGGCCACGGCCGGAACTGCGATGTTTGACGGGCGGGACATACTGAATCTGTCGCCTGCCGAATTCCGGCCGTTGCGGCGCGACATCCAGATGGTCTTCCAGGATCCGTTTGCCTCGCTCAATCCGCGCCTCAGCATCGAGCAGATGCTGGCCGAGCCGCTCTTCATTCACGGGCTTGCGCGCGACCGCTCGGAAGCGCGCGAGAGGATCGTGGCGACGCTTGAACTTGTGGGCATGGATGCAAATTCGATGAGTCGCTATCCGCACGAATTCTCCGGCGGCCAGCGACAGCGCATCGGCATCGCCAGAGTGATGATCCTGACACCGCGTCTCGTCATTGCAGACGAGCCGGTGTCGGCCCTTGATGTCTCCATCCAGGCCCAGGTTCTGAACCTGATAAAGAGGCTTCAACGTGACAGCGGCGTATCGATGTTGTTCATCAGCCACGATCTTGGTGCAGTCCGCCACATAAGCGACCGGGTTGCGGTCATGTACGGGGGGAAACTTGTGGAGACCGGAAAGACCCGGCAGATTTTCGAGACACCGCGGCACGCTTATACGCAGAGGCTTCTGGCCTCGATTCCGCGCTTCGGCAAGAGGATCGGACGATGAGCCGGAAACGTGTCTTCCTGGGATCAATCGCAACGGAAACCAACACGTTTTCGCCGCTGCGGACGGACCTGCGCGACTTCAAGGACAGCTTCTTTGCGCCCCCTGGCCTGCACCCCTCGACGCCGACGTTGTGCAGTGCGATCTATCCGGTCGCGCGGGCGAAGGCCGGCAAGGCCGGGTGGAAGTTGATCGAGGGTACGGCGACCTGGGCGGAGCCGGGCGGAATTGTCAACCAGCGCACTTGGGAGAATCTTCGCGATCAGCTTCTTGGTGAACTCCGCGACGCGCTGCCGGTGGACATAGTGCTGCTCGGACTGCACGGCGCCATGGTGTCCCAGGGATGCCTCGACTGCGAAGGCGAGCTGATCGAGGCGGTTCGCGCGATCGTCGGGCCCGACGCGATCGTCGGGGTAACGCTCGACCCGCACAGCCATCTGTCTGACAGGCGGGTGGCGAATGCCGATCTGATCACGGTCTTCAAGGAGTTTCCCCATACCGACTTCGTGGAGACGGCCGAACACCTGATCAGCCTGGTGGACTGCGCTGCCGCAGGAAGCATCATGCCAGTGATCTCGACCTTCGATTGCAGGATGATCGACGTCTTCCCCACGAGCCAGGAACCGATGCGCGGTTTCGTCGACGCGCTGAAGGATCTCGAGGGAAACGGCAGGATCCTCTCTGTATCGGTCATCCACGGCTTCATGGCCGGTGACGTGCCCGACCTCGGGGCAAAGATCATCGTGATTACGGATGATGCGAAAGGCGAGGGCGATGCGCTTGCCAGAAGGCTCGGGTTGGAGCTGTTCGCGATGAGGGGCAGGACACGGCCGGACTTTCTTTCGCCAAGCGAGGCATTGGACGAGGCTCAGGCGGTGACTGACGGCCCGGTAGTGATTGCGGACGTATGGGACAATCCTGGAGGTGGCGTGCCTGGCGACTCCACCATCATCCTGCGTGAGATGATCCGGCGAAAGGCAAACAATGCTGCCTTGGCAACAATTTGGGACCCCATAGCGGTTCGCACGTGCATGTCAGCGGGAGAGGGCGCCGAGCTTCAGCTTCGCTTCGGGGGGAAGATGTCACGCGCAGGTGGCGAACCGCTTGACGCCAAGGTCACTGTACGCCGCATTATGAGAGAGGCGGTTCAGAGCTTTGGCGAAAGTGTTGTGCCACTTGGAGACAGCGCGCGGATCTCGGTTGGTGGCATTGATGTCATTCTCAACACCGTGCGCAGCCAGGTCTTTCATCCGGACGTGTTTTCCAATTTCGGCGTAGATCCCAGGGAGAGGGCCATGCTTGTGGTGAAGTCCACCAACCACTTCCACGACGCGTTTTCCGCGATCGCCTCGGAGATCCTGTATGTCACGGTGGACGGGCCGTATCCGAGCAACCCGGCCACGAACGGCTATCGCAACCTGAGCAGGAAGGTCTGGCCGCTTCATGAGAACCCCCATGTCTCCTAGATTGGTCGAGGTCGAGACCCCCGCGCTGATAGTTCGCGAAGAAGTGGCGCTCAGGAACATAGATAGATTCCAGAGGCACTGTGATGACAACGGCCTGAAGCTTCGTCCGCATGTCAAGACTCACAAGTGTGTTCACTTTGCCAAGGCGCAGGTCGCCGCCGGCGCGACCGGAATCACCTGCCAGAAGATAGGTGAGGCCGAAGTCATGGCGGATGGCGGCATCGACGACATCCTCATTGCCTACAACATTCTCGGCGATGGCAAGCTCGGGCGTCTTCGCTCCCTGGCCGAACGAACGAAAGCCCTTTCCGTGGTGGCCGACAACGACGTGGTCGTGGACGGGCTGAGCAAGGCGTTCGAAACAGCGGTGCGGCGCCTGACGGTCCTGGTTGAGTGTGAC
>VYCX01000088.1 GCA_009843725.1 Boseongicola sp. SB0675_bin_26 | reverse complement strand
AGGGAGGACTTCATTCCGTTCTATGCAGGTCCAACAGCATCCAATGCGCTCTACGTGCGGGCTGACAGTCCGCTCCAGACGTTCGAGGACTTCCTCGAAGCCGCGAGGAGCGAAAAGCTCAGCATGGGCGTCAACAATCTCGGCGCACCGCCGAACCTGAGCGCAGTTCAGCTGGCGTCCGAGTTCGGCCTGGAATTCAAGACCATCGCGTTGAAGACCGTTCCGGCAACCATGACCGGCCTGATCGGCGGACAGGTTGACGTTGGCGTCGGACAGATCGCGACGATAAACGCGTTCAAGAACGAGATTCGACCGCTGATCATCCTGGACAACAACCGGCAGCCTTACTTTGAACAACATCTTCCTGGCGTTCGCACCATAGGCGAAGCGTCCCCGGGCAAGGAAGCCGGCGTCTGGGTTCACGGGGGCTGGGCCGTAAAGGCCGGAACGCCCCAGGAGATCGTCGACAAGCTGATTGCCGCAACCGCAGTGCTGGGCACCGAGGAGTTCATCTCCACCCTGCCTCCGGGCATCGACTGGCAGTTCGTGCACGGTCCCGACGACGTCGGGCGGCTTCTGCAGTCCGGCATCGACCTGTACTCGCCGATCCTTGACGGGCTCGGGCTGCTGCACAAGTGACTTGCTCTTGCCGAACCGGTCCGGGCGCCGCCACTCCGCGGCGCCCGTTCCACTTTCCGCAGGCAAGGGAAACGGCACCATGCTGACCCAGCGACTGGCCAACATTGCCTTCACGGTCCTGGTCATCATCGCCTGCGGCTATTTTGCGGTGGTTGCCCAGGGATTCGAGGCCGCCGGGCTGCTGGCAAGCTCGGGACTTCCATCGAGATTCTTCCCGCAGCTCCTGCTGGGATTCACGGCACTGTGCGCGACTGTGGTGCTCTATGTCTACGCCACGAAGGGCGAGGCGGGAGATGAAGGCCAAACCGTATTCGCGTCATCCGCCGAGGCCAGGCGCGGCCTGCTTGCGCTGGCTGCGGCAGTTGTCAGCTACATTGCCTGGCAGAATTTCGGATACATCGTGATGGCGGCGACATCCGGACCGCTCCTCTGCTTGGCGATGGGCGTGCGCAACCCAGTCGTCTACGGCGTCGTGCTGGCGTTGGCGGCCGGCGTCTACCTGGTCTTCACCCAGCTGCTTGGGACACAGTTCTAGTGTTTGACGTCGCTGCAGTAGGGGTCGCGTTTGCAAACCTTCTTGATCCGTTCACCATGATCATGCTGGTGGCCGGAATCCTGCTGGGGCTGGTCATCGGAATCCTTCCAGGTCTCGGACCGCCGATCGCGATCGCGCTGGCATTGCCGTTCACGTTCTACATGGAAGCGGTACCGTCGCTGATCCTGCTTCTCGCAATTTACAATGCCGCGATTTACGGAGGGTCAATATCGGCGATTGCCGTCGGAATTCCGGGAACCGGAGCTGCGATCGCCACCGTGATGGACGGGCACGCGATGTACAAGCAGGGTCGGGGCGGCGAGGCATTGGGACTGTCGCTGACCGGCAGCATCATTGGCGGGCTTGTAAGCGTTGTCTGCCTCACCTTCATCGCGCCTGTGCTTGCCCAAGTCGCGATCAAGTTCGGGCCCCGGGAGTTTCTTGCCATCTCCATTTTCGGATTGGTCGTCGTTGTCCGCGTTGCGGGCGCGAACCTCTTCAAGGGACTGCTTGTCGGCGGTCTGGGCATTTTCCTGACGACCTGGGGGCTGGATGAACTGAATGGCGCGGAGCGCTACACGTTCGGGACCTATCACTTGTACGAAGGCATACCGCTGGTTCCGTTTCTCGTCGGCATCTTCGCAGTGTCCGAGGTCCTGATCGGGGCGGAAAAGGCACTGACACGCATTGAATTCGACAAGACCAGCCTGACCGTGAAGATCCCGGGCCTGAGAACCCTGTCCAAGCTCAAGGGCAATCTGGCGCGATCTTCGCTCCTGGGCACGATCATCGGGATCATCCCCGGAGAGGGCGCCGCGGTCGGTGCGTTCTTTGCCTATTCGGAAGAGAAGCGTCGTTCCAAGGAGCCGGAAAAGTTCGGCACCGGCATCCCTGAAGGCATCGTTGCGCCCGAAACGGCGAACAACGCGACCGTCGGCGGAGCGTTGGTGCCGACACTGACTCTTGGCGTGCCAGGCAGCCCGGCCGCCGCGGTCCTGCTTGGCGCGTTCCTGATTCAGGGCCTGGCACCGGGACCGACGCTCTTTGACGAACGCCCGGACATAATGTACTCCCTGTTCCTCGGTCTCTTCTTCATCAACATCCTGTTGCTGTTCATCGGCCTGTTCGCGATCCGCTTCGCCGCGATGCTCATCAAGGTTCCAATGACAGTGATCGTTCCGACCGTGCTCCTGCTGAGCTTCACCGGCATCTACGCGGTCTCGAACAGTCTCTTCAACGTGGGAGTCCTCTTGGCCGCCGGCGTGCTGGGATACGTCGTCAGGAAACTGGGCTATTCCATTGCGCCGCTTTCCATCGGCTTCGTGCTTGGCCCGATTCTGGAAAACTCCCTGCGCCAGTCCATCACGATCGCGGACGGCAGCACTGCGGAGTTCTTCAACACCCCAATCGGACTCGGGATCTATGCCGCCCTGGCGCTGACAATCCTGTGGGCCCCGATCTCGACCTGGATGAGAAGCCGCGGGGCGGGAAAGGCTGAGGATCCATGAGAAAGAGGCCGAACGTCCTTCTGATCTATGCCGACCAGATGCGGTACGACGCGATGGGCTGCGCGGGCAATCCGATCATAAGGACACCGCACATCGACAGGCTGGCAAGCGAGGGGGTTCAGTTCACGGAGGCCTATGCGTCGTATCCGCTCTGCTGCCCGTTCCGCGCCTCCGTATTGACGGGCAAGTATGCCCAGGGCCACGGCATGATCCAGAACCACTTCCCGCTGCGTGGCGATCAGGTCTTCCTTGCCGATCTCATGAAGGATGCCGGCTATCGGACAGGGTATGTCGGAAAGTGGCATCTCGAAGGCGGACCCAAGCCCGGCTTCGTGCCGCCCGATCGCCGATTTGGCTGGGACCACTTCATAGGCTTCAATCGCGGCCACGAGTACATGTCGTCGATATACTATGATGACGATGGCCAGGCCTATCACTCGAAACGCTACGAACCGGACTACCAGACCGATCAGCTGATCGATTTCATTGCCGACGCGTCGACCGCCAAGGACGGCAGGCCCTGGATCGGGTACGTGAGCTATGGTCCCCCGCATTTCCCGATGGACATGCCGGACTACCTGCGCAGGATATACAGCCCCGACGAGGTCCCGTTGCCGGCAGGCGTTCCCGACATGGAGCTGCAGCGCGAGTTTCAGAGAATTCGAAACGAGGTCTGGTGCGGCGGCGATCCGCGGTCCGGCCATGCAAGCCACGCGGCCTACGACACCAAACCCGTTGGCGATCCGGAAACGGAGGCCGAAATTCGACAGTTCATCGCCGAGTACTATGGCATGATCCACAACATAGACTGGAATGTTGGACGGATCCTGAACGAACTTGATCGCCAGGGAGTCGCGGATGACACGGTAGTGCTGTTCTTCAGCGATCACGGTGACATGTGCGGTCAGCACGGTCACTACTGCGGGATCAAGAACACGGCGTACCGGGCTGCCATGCACGTGCCGTTGATTGTCCGATGCGCCGCGCGGTTCAAGCCGCAGAAGACCGAGGCGTTGGTCGATGTCGGCCCTGACATGATGCCAACGATCCTCGACATCGTTGGGGCAGACATGCCCGAGGACATCGATGGCCAAAGCTACCTTCCCGTTCTCGACGGTGAGGAAGCCGAGGCGCGCGACGCGATCTGGTACCAGGTCTTTACCCAAACGGGTGCCAACCCGCACGAGTTTGCGCCGTTTGCCGAGCGCGGCATTCGCACCAAGGACTGGCTCTACATGCGCCACAAGGACAAACGCGTGCTGCTGTTTGACGAGCGTTCAGACTACCATGAACAGAACAACCTGGTGGATGATCCGGCGTATCAGACGTTGATGGACGAGCTTGACGTCCGGATTGCAGCCCACATGGAGGCAAGCGGGGATGATTGGGAGATGGCGGCGGACTTCCCGCCGCCGGACTGGATAACCCACGCCGAGGCGAAAGAGCATCTTGAAAGGGTGCTCCTGCCGAACGCGATCGAGGTCGCCTGAACAAGGCCCGTCCGCGTTTCGGTTCCAAGCGGGGCGTTCGCCGGCAACCAGTCCCGCATGGGCCGAACCGAGTTCACAGGGAGCAACCGGTGGAAATCAAGGGAGATCACGTCCTCGTCGCCGGCGGCTGCGGCGACATCGGCATCGCGAACGCGTTCCTGGATCAAGGCAAGCGGGTCAGGCTTGTCGACCTGCACATCGCGCCAGGTGAGGCGCTGTCCGCCGAGCACGAAAGACTGGGCCTGATCGAGCTTGAACTCGCCGATGAAGCCGTCACAGTCCAAGCGCTAAGGAGCGGACAATGCCTAACGAGGGCACAAGAACCATGAACGGCGGCGAGGCGATCGTCGAGATGCTTCGCCGGTTCGACGTGGACACGATGTTCGGCCTGCCGGGCGAACAAACCCACATTCACGACGCAATCTTCCGCCGCAATGACATCCGCCATCTTCTGGTGCGGCACGAACAGGCTGCGGCAAAGATGGCCGATTCCCATGCGCGAGCAACCGGCAAGGTCGGTGTCTGCGATGCCACGGTCGGACCGGGCGCCACCAACCTGATCAGCGGCATTGCAGAGTCCTTTCTCTCCGGCATTCCCGTCGTGGCCATCGTCTCTGACGTTCGGGCGGACTGGCGGGGGCGCGAGTCGTTTCAGGAGATCGACCAGACAACGCTTTTTCGCCCGATCACCAAGAAGGTCTTCTCCGTTGATCACGCCGAGCGAATCCCGGAATTCGTCAAACGGGCCTTCCAGATCGCGACCACCGGACGACCCGGCCCCGTGCTTCTGAGCTTCCCGATGACGACACTGCGTGCAAGGCACGAATTCGCGGAAGAAGACCTCGAAGTCGACGCGCGCTACGCCCGGTGGCCTGCACACCGACCGACGCCGCCCCGACACGAGATTTCCACCGCAGTCGACGCAATCCTCGCTGCGAAACGTCCGATCATCCTGGGCGGCGGCGGCGTGATGGCCTCGGGCGCGACGGACGAGGTCAGGGCGCTCGCCGAACTGCTCGACATGCCGGTGGCGACGTCCTACATGGGCAAGGGCACGCTGCCCGAGAACCATCCCCTGAGCCTCGGACCCTATGGTCTCCTCGGGAGACCGGCGTCAAACGAATAC
>VYCX01000049.1 GCA_009843725.1 Boseongicola sp. SB0675_bin_26 | reverse complement strand
GAAGTCGGCCATGCCTGCTACGAGCAGGGAATCGACCGGGCCTATCTCCTGACGCCGCTTGGCGACGGCGTGTCGACCGGCGTGCACGAGAGCCAGAGCCGCATCTACGAGAACCAGATCGGCCGCAGCAGGGAATTCACCGGCTGGCTCTTCCGGAGAATGCGGGAAGTTTTCGGTGACTTCGGCATCGCGGATGAGGACACGTTCTTCGCCACGGTCAACAGGTTTTCTTCTGGCTTCATCCGGACCGAGGCGGACGAGGTCGATTACAATCTCCACGTCCTGCTCCGGTTCGACCTGGAGCGCGACCTGGTCAACGGGCGGCTCGGTGCCGGTGATGTCGATGAGGCATGGAACGCCAGATTCCAGGCGGATTTCGGCGTCGGCGTCGACAAGCCGTCCAATGGCGTCCTGCAGGACGTGCACTGGTCCGAGGGCCTCATGGGCTATTTCCCGACCTACACGCTAGGCAATGTCTATGCGGGTTGCCTGCATGCCGCCATGAAGCGGGAAGTGCCCGACCTGGGCGCAACGCTCGCAGAGGGTGACACTGAACCCGCCCGCCGCTGGCTTGGCGAACGCATTCACCGCTTTGGCGGCCTGCTTAGGCCTCGCGACCTCATCGAGCGTGCGATCGGGGACGCGCCCTCGGAAGCCCTGCTGCTCGATTATCTCGACGCGAAGTTCGGAGAGATCTACCACTTGTAGGGTGATGGCGCCGTCGGTTCGGCGCGTGTACCGGTTTGCGGTGCCGTCGCGGCCTTTACTCTCCTGAATTCCGCGAATCCGCGGAGATCTGCAAGGCCGGCCCGGATCAACCCGCGGAGCGCGGATTCATCCACCGCGTCGATTGTCTTTCATGCAGCAGCAACTCCAGCCGGGACTCGTGGCGTTCGCCCCGGTCTCGGCATCCACCCCGATCAACCCCTTTCGGACGTCAGCCGTGACAGCTCGCGGCCTGCAATGACGGTCAGGGAGATGTGCATTTGCCGGCAAACGTGCATTGGCAATGTTGAAGCATCGCGGGATTCGGTTGCCTTCCGTTGAGACTGCAGGTTCACTCAGCCGTTCAACCGCCCGTATGGCTCATGTGGCGGCTGACCTGGCCGTCCGCGCGCTGGCGCGAATAGTCGAAATCGTGGCCCTTGGGCTTGCGCCCGATGGCGTCCCGAATTGCGTCCTCCAGCGGTCCGTCGCTTTCCGAGGCCCGCAGTGGCGCGCGGAGGTCCGCCATGTCCTCTTGGCCGAGGCACATGTAGAGTTCGCCGGTGCAAGTCAGCCGCACCCGGTTGCACGATTCGCAGAAGTTGTGCGTCAAGGGCGTGATGAAACCCACTTGCTGGCCAGTCTCCGCGAGCCGCACATATCGTGCCGGTCCGCCCGTCCGGTGGGCAAGATCGACAAGCGTGTAGTGCTCTTCAAGGCGGTGGCGCAGGTCCTTCAGGCTCCAGTACTGGCCAACGCGGTCCTCGCCGCCGAGGTCGCCCATTGGCATGACCTCGATGAATGTCAGATCCATGTCACGCGATGCACACCACTCAGCAAGCCGGAAGAGTTCGTCTTCATTGAATCCCTTGAGCGCCACCGTGTTGATCTTGACGCGCAACCCGGCATTCTGCGCCGCATCGATGCCGTTCAGGACCTGAGGCAGACGGCCCCATCGGGTGACGCGGGCGAACTTCTCCTCGTCCAGCGTGTCAAGCGAAACGTTCACGCGCCGGACACCGGCATCAACCAGGTCATCCGCAAACCGCGCTAGCTGACTGCCGTTGGTCGTGACCGTCAGTTCCTTGAGGGCGCCTCGCTCCAGATGCCTGGTCATGGCGCGGAAGAGCGTGAGAATGTCGCGCCTCACGAGCGGCTCGCCACCGGTGATCCTGAGTTTCTTCACGCCCAGTCGAATGAACGCCGAGCACATCCGGTCCAGCTCTTCCAGCGTCAGCAGATCCCGCTTCGGCAGGAACGTCATGTGTTCCGACATGCAATACACGCAACGGAAATCGCAGCGGTCAGTGACCGACACGCGCAGATACGTGATTGCGCGCTGAAACGGATCCATGAGTGGCGCGTCCAGCATGGAGGAAAACTAGGTTGTCGGACGCATTTCCGCAAGTGGAAAGCAGGTGCCGGGCGAGGCGACCGCCGGGCTGTCGCATTCGGATTCCCGGAATCGGCGTTCCTTGCCAGGCTTGTTTTGAAGCTGACTGGCTTCGGCAGCGCTTCAGCGCTTTCCCGCGGGGGCTTCATCACGAACAGGGGCCGGACTTCGCGCGACCCCAACGTCATGCAACTTGTCCGCATGCCGTTCGTCGGGATGTGCTGGATCGTCAGACCAGGGGGTCGTGTCGGTCGTCACGGAGGACGGGAGCGCCCCTTCGATGTCCTGACCGACGATGCCGCGCGTGATGTCCACAAGCGCCTGTTCGGCAAGGTCTGGGACTGGGCAGGCGTCTTCAGGCAAACCGAGAAGAACATTGGCGCATCTCAACCGAGATGCGCACCTGCCTCGACGATGCCCGGCACTGGCGCGAGAACGGCACCTACGAGCCGCTGGAAGCCACCGCACGCTTTTCCACCACAAGCTGGTCTGGGTCCACCCCTTTGCGAACGGAAACGGACGCTGGGCGCGGATCATGGCCGATGCATATCTGGCCAAAATCGATCCCGACCTCTTCCTCGATTGGTCAGGAGGCGGGACACTGACCGCCGACAGCGACCACCGCGCGCGGTACATTGCGGTTCTGCGATCGGCAGACGGGCTTGAGTTTGGGCCGCTGGTTGAGTTTGTGAAAAAGATGGTTGAATGAAACCGGTGAAAGGGCACGGATGTCAGTCCAGTTCCTCGATCCGACCGAGCGCGGTCCTGAGCCGGCCAAGCTCCTCGGCCTTCTGCGTGGCTGCCTCTTCGGTCTCGGCGATCACGTCTTCGGCTGCATTCTCGCGGAATTTCCTGTTGTCCAGGCGACCCTGAAGCCCGGCGAAATCCCGTTCCAGCTTGCCGACCGCCTTTTCCAGGCGTTTCCGTTCGACCGCAACGTCGATCAATCCCTCGAGCGGCAGCGCGAAGGTGCCGCCAAGCGCTGCGATCGTGGCGGAACCCTTGGGAGCCGCATCCGCGTCAGTCAAGGCTTCGATGCGCGCCTGACGCATGATCATGGATTCGTTGTTTGCCCAGGCTGTCTCGCCCGCCGCATCAAGGGACAGCTTGAGCAGCTGCGTCTTCGTTCCGGCGGGGACGTTCATTTCGCCTCGGACCGAGCGAACCTTCTCGACGAGGTCGATGACCCATGCGATTTCCGACTCGGCCTCCGCGTCGACGAGTTCGGCGCCACAGGTCGGCCAGTCCGCATGAACGAGCATCTTCTCGCGCGTCGGGGCCGAAAGCGCCCAGAGCTCCTCGGTGATGAACGGCATGAACGGATGGAGCAGGATCAGGCACTGATCAAGCAGCCAAGCCATCGTGCGTCGCGCTTCCTCGGCATGTTCCGTGTTGAACAACGGCTTCGAGAACTCGACGTACCAGTCGCAGAACGTGCCCCAAACGAACATGTAGAGCGCGTTCGCGGCATCATTGAAGCGAAATCCGTCCAACGCGTCGTCGACGGCGATGCGCGTCTTCGCGAACTCGCCAATGATCCACTTGTTGACGGTCTGCGTGGCGTTCGGGGTTCTGTCCTCAACCTCGAAGACTCCGTTCAACTCCGCGAATCGGGCCGCGTTCCAAAGCTTGGTCGTGAAGTTGCGGTATCCGGCGACGCGGCCCTCCGAGAGCTTGAGGTCTCGACCCATGGCGGCCATGGAAGTGAGCGTGAAGCGGACCGCATCGGCGCCGAACCTGTCGACCAGCTCGATCGGGTCGATGACATTGCCAAGGGATTTCGACATCTTGTTGCCTGCCGCGTCGCGCACGAGAGCATGGACATAGACAGCGTCGAAGGGGCGGTCGCCGACCATCGCGTACTGCATCATCATCATGCGCGCGACCCAGAAGAATATGATGTCAAAGCCGGTGACGAGAACGCTGGTCGGAAAGTACCTTTCGAGTTCCGGAGCGTTCTCGGGCCAGCCGAGGGTGCCGATGGGCCAGAGGCCGGAGGAAAACCAGGTGTCCAGCACGTCCGGGTCACGGTAGAGTGGCGCGGTCCAGTCATTGCCGTTCGCCGCCATTGCCACGCACTTCGAAACTGCCTCATCGTATACGGTCGAATCGGCGACGAGCGTCACGCCTGCAGGATAGAACCCTTCGGCCCGCGCAATGGCGCCGGCCTCGTCAGCCGCGCAAAAGGCTTCGAGTTCATCCGCGGATGGCTTGCCGTCCTTGAGTTTCGGGCCGTACCAGACCGGGATCTGATGGCCCCACCAGAGCTGGCGGGAAATGCACCACGGCTCGATGCCGGTCAGCCAGTTGAAATAGACCTTCTTGTGCTGCTCGGGCAGGATTTCCGTCGTGCCGTCGCGAACCGCTTCCAGGGCAGGGTCGACGATCTTCGCCGTGTCGACGAACCACTGGTCGGTCAGCATGGGTTCGATGACGACCTTTGATCGGTCTCCGAACGGCTGCATGATCTTCCTGGCTTCCAAGAGGGGGACGGGGGAGTCTTCGCCTGCGTCTTCCACCGATGGTTGCTTGCCAAGGCGCGAATCGCTCGCAGCGGTCATCACCGCGAGCCCTTCGGCCGTAATCTGTTCGACGACCTTGCTTCGGGCCTCGAACCGGTCGAGCCCGCGCAGGTCGTCCGGGACGAGATTGACTGCATCAGCGCCAGCCTCGGTCAGGCTCTTCCTGCCTTCGGCAACGGCGGTGGCGATCGCCGCGGCTTCGGAATATGGCGCGCCGTCGTTGCGCATGTGTCCCTTGGTGTCCATGAGGCGGTACAAGGGGATGTTGCCGCGCCTGGCGACGACATAGTCGTTGAAGTCATGGGCGCCAGTGATCTTGACCGCGCCGGAGCCGAACTCCGGATCCGGGTAGGTGTCCGTGATGATCGGGATCAGGCGGCGGTGCTCCCTCGGGCCGACCGGGATTTCGCAGAGCTTTCCGACGATGGGCGCATATCGCTCGTCCGAAGGGTGAACCGCCACCGCGCCGTCACCGAGCATGGTCTCAGGTCGCGTGGTCGCGATCGAGATGTAGTCCCGGGTCTCGCGCAGGGTCACGTTCCCGTCTTCATCCCTCTCGACGTATTCGTAGGTCGCGCTCCCTGCGAGCGGATACTTGAAGTGCCACATATGGCCATCGACCTCGATGTTCTCGACCTCGAGGTCGGAGATCGCGGTCTCGAAATGCGGATCCCAGTTGAC
>VYCX01000021.1 GCA_009843725.1 Boseongicola sp. SB0675_bin_26 | reverse complement strand
GGCCGAGGCCGGCCGGATTGCTGCCGAAGCCAAGGCCGAAATGCAGGCAGAGGTCGATGCCGCAATCGAGCGGGCCGACGCCGAGATCGCATCCAAGGCCGCCGAGAGCGCAGCCCGCATCGACGAGATTCGCAAAGGCGCGGCCGAAGCCGTCCGCGACGTCGCGCGCAGTGCGGCAAGTGACGTCGTGGCAGCGTTGGACGTCAAGGTTGACCGCGCGGCAATCGACGCTGCGGTGGCCGCGCAGATGAATGGATAGGGCGATGGCAAGAGTTCTTTCCCTGCTTGCCCTTCTTCCGGCTACGCCCGCCGTTGCCGCCTCGAAGAACCCGTTTTCGCTTGACTTCTACAAGCTGTCGAACACGGACTTCATTGTCACGCTCGCGTTCCTGCTGTTCATTGGCGTGCTTGTCTACTTCAAGGTGCCGTCCCTGGTCGCAGGGCTTCTCGACAAGCGGGCGGCTGGCATTCAGGAGGAACTGGACGAGGCGCGCGCGCTCCGGGAGGAAGCGGAATCGGTCCTTGCGGAATTCGAAAGCAGGCAGCGTGAAGTCGGGGACCATTCCGAGCGCATCATCGCTGCTGCGAAGGAAAGCGCCGAGGACGCGGCGGAGCAGGCCAGGAAGAACCTTGCCCTCGCGATCGAAAGGCGGCTCCAGGCAGCGCAGGATCAGATCGCCTCGGCTGAGCAGCGTGCGGTCAAGCAGGTGCGCGAGGAGGCTGTCAAGATTGCGGTCGCCGCGGCCGGCCGGGTCATCGCCGAAAACATGAGTCCGGATCGGGCCGGTGAAATGATCGACGAGGCGATCGCGACCGTCGAGGCAAAGCTGCAGTAGCCCCGGCTGCCGGTCGTCCCGGCGTGCAGGAACGGGCGTGCCTCGCCGCGATGCGGCCCACCCGTCAGGTTCCCGAATTTCAAGCTGTCATTTGACCGGACGCGGTCAGTCGTCCGTGGCGTGCTCCGTCAGGACTTCCAACGGCACGATGTCCAGCGCCCTGCGGTGCGTGGAAGCAAGCCGGATCCGCGGGCCGGCGCCTTCGTCCGCAGCTTGCAGGAATCTTCCCGCGCAGAGACACCACGCATCTCCCGGCTTCAGTCCGGAGAAATGGAATTCCGGGCGCGGCGTCGACAGGTCGTTGCCGACATACTTCGAATAGGCCAGGAACTCGGCGGTCATGATCGCGCAGACCGTGTGACTGCCTTGATCCTCGCTGCAGGTGTTGCAGCATCCGTCCCGGAAGAACCCGGTGACGGGATCGATCGAGCAAGGCTCCAGCGGGTCGCCAAGGACGTTGACGGAGGGATCTTTGTTCATGAGTGGCTCCTGGTCCGATGGTGGCCGCGCGACCGCGGCCCAAGAATACAGCGTGGCGGGACAACTGTGAATGTCCGCATTGTCGCGTCCCGCATCGTCCAGTGCCGGACGGCTTGCGGAACGCGTCCGGCAGGCGAACGAGACCTGCGCCGGCGTCGGACTATCGCCGAAACCTGTCGAGAAGCCTTTGCAGCGCAGATCGGTCATCTTCGTCAGCCGGAGATGCGGCGGCTGGCGCTGGTTGTTGCGATGCGGCAACTGGCTTCTCTGCCGAACGTGCCGGCCGGCGAGTCGCGGCATTGCGGAACTTGTCGATGTCGTCCGTGGCCAGAAACGGCGCGCCGTCGGAGATCCCGGCCAGCAGATCTTCCAGCCAGGCCTGATCCGCCTTGGAGAAGTCTCTCAGCACATGGAATTGCACGGCATCCTTCCGCCCGGGATGTCCGACGCCGATCCGGACGCGTTGATAGCTGTTGCCAACATGGGCATCAATCGAGCGCAGGCCCTTGTGGCCGGCGTGGCCGCCGCCCTGCTTCACGCGCATCTTTCCCGGCGCCAGGTCGATCTCGTCATGGAACACGACCACATCCTCCGGCGCCAGCTTGTGGTATCGCTGGGCTTCGCCGACCGCCCGGCCGGACTCGTTCATGAACGTCTCAGGCTTCAGCAGCATGATCCTGTCGGATCCCAGCCGCCCGTCGCTGATCTGTCCCTGGAACTTTGATCTCCATCCGCCGAAGCCGTGATCTGCCGCAATCCTGTCGACCGCCATGTAGCCGACATTGTGCCGATGCCCGGCGTACTTCGCCCCGGGATTGCCAAGTCCAACGAAGAGTTTCATGCGTCCATCCTGATCCGCCGACCGGTGCCGCAAGGGACACGGCTGCCAATGCGCTTTCCGCGTTTGACGTCACCCGTTAGCATGGTCCGGACATGGACAGGAACCCCGGCAAGATAGTCGTGCTCACCGGCGCCGGCGTCTCGGCAGAAAGCGGGCTTGGCACCTTCCGCGACAAGGGAGGCGTCTGGACGCGGTACGACTTGAACGAAGTGGCCACGCCGGAGGGCTTCCGGCGTGACCCGAACAAGGTTCACGACTTCTACAATGCCCGGCGCAGGAACGCAGCCGGGGCGAAGCCGAACGCGGCGCATGCCGCACTTGCGAGGCTTGAAAGGGACTATCCGGGCGAGGTCGTGGTCATCACGCAAAACGTCGACTCGCTCCACGAAGCGGCGGGGACCGCCGCGATTCACATGCATGGAAGGCTTGACCGCGCGACATGCGCATCCTGCGGCGCCGGATGGGATGCGCCCATGGAAATGCATGCCGCCGACCCGTGTCCCGTATGCTCGGAGCCGTCCACCCGGCCGGACGTGGTCTGGTTCGGCGAGGTTCCGCATGCGCTCGACGAGATCGCCGGGCATCTTGATGCGGCTGCCGTCTTCGCCGCCATTGGCACGAGCGGCCAGGTCCATCCGGCGGCCGGCTTCGTCAGCGAGGCCAGAAGGGCAGGCGCGCGCACGATCGAAATCAACCTGGCGCCGTCAGAAATCTCGGACCTCTTCCACGAGAGGATCGAGGGGCCGGCAACGCAAAGCGTTCCGCTCTGGGTCGAGCGCCTTCTGAGCGCCTGAGCACGACTTTCTTCTATTGTCCCGCACTCATTGCCGGCTGGCCACGCGAGTTGTCGACCGGAACCTCGATCACGACTTCGCCTGCGATCTCGAAGACGAGCGTCAACGGCACGGTCTCGCCGTCAACGAGATCCTGCGTCACGCCCATCAGCATCACGTGGTCGCCACCGCGTGACAGCGTGTGTGTGCCGCCTGCCGGAACCGGTATGCCCGCCGCGACCTCCCGCATCTTCATGATGCCGCTCTCTTCGATATGCGTATGGATCTGGACCACCGCGGCAGCGGGCGACTTTGCGGCAACCAGGCGATCAGCAGTCGTGCCCGCATTCTGGATCGACATGAAAATCGCACCGGTCGGTGCCCCGGGGCGTGAGGCACGCGCATACGCGTCCGTGATCCCGATGTCTCCGGCGAGCAGCGGGCCGCCCGGGAGCAGGCCCAGAAGGGCAAGGATTCCGACAGAACTCCGTTCAAGCATGGAAACGCGGCATAGATGCGGTCTCGCTTGCAATCAAGCCTGCCGTCGAGGGGGTCGCGACCGGCCGGTTCCGATCGGTGCAGACAATCTTTCGGACATGGCGCATCAACCGCTGCACGGGAGGCGCCACAATTCGCATTGGAGGGTCAGCAGCGTCGCTGCTGGCTTGTGGATGCACATCCTGGAGCCCGCCGCGGCAGAATCGCCCGCACTTTCGTGTTGCGGGCACCTCGCACGGCAGCCACCGCACGACGTGAGGCCATTCTGCCGGCCGAATTTCGCCTTAGCCTTGCGAGGGACCTGCAGCGGACGGTCTCTTGCCTAGCCATTCCGGCAGGATGAGCATCCATCTTGCATGGCACAAGGGCCGAACATACGATTGCGCATCATTGTCCGCGCATGGCCAGGAATGTGGCCCGCTGTCATTCCCGCGCGGTTTGCATGTGCGGCGACGGCGCGCCTTGGCGCGTTTCTTGCACCTTGCGGGCCTCCGCCGTAAGTAGTGCCGAATGCAACGCAGGCGCGGGACAATGCCCATTCTCGTCATGAAATTCGGTGGCACGTCGGTCGCCTCGCTCGAACGAATCCGGCATGCCGCAAGCCTCGTGCGCGGCGAGGTCGAGAACGGGCACGAGGTGATTGTCATCGTCTCGGCGATGTCCGGAAAGACGAACGAGCTGGTCGGCTGGGTCGAGGAGACGTCGCGCCTCTACGACGCCCGCGAATACGATGCCGTGGTTTCGTCGGGCGAACAGGTCACCGCAGGCCTCATGGCGCTCACGTTGCAGGAGATGGAGATTCCGGCGCGGTCGTGGGCCGGCTGGCAGGTGCCCGTGCAGACCGACAGCGCCCATGCCGCGGCGCGAATCGAGGATATCGAGACCGGGAACATCACGGCCAAGTTCGCGGAGGGCATGAAGGTCGCGGTTGTCGCCGGATTCCAGGGCATCTCTCCCGAAGGACGCGTCACGACCCTCGGCCGCGGCGGCTCGGACACCACCGCGGTCGCGTTTGCGGCCGCTTTCGGGGCCGAGCGCTGCGACATCTACACGGATGTCGACGGAGTCTACACGACCGATCCCAGGATCACGGCGAAGGCCCGCAAGCTGGACCGGATCGCGTTCGAGGAAATGCTGGAACTGGCGTCGCTCGGCGCGCGCGTGCTCCAGACCCGTTCGGTCGAGCTTGCGATGCGCTACAACGTGCGCCTGCGCGTCCTGTCGACTTTCGGGAACAACGACGACAATGCTGGCACGCTCGTCTGTGCCGAGGAGGACATCATGGAAAAGAACGTGGTTGCCGGTGTCGCCTTCAGCCGCGACGAGGCGGAAATGACGCTGCTTTCGGTCGCGGACCGGCCAGGCATTGCCGCCGCGATCTTCGGCCCGCTTGCGTCCGCCGGCGTGAACGTGGACATGATCGTCCAGAACATCTCCGAGGATGGCCGCACCGACATGACGTTTTCGCTGCCGGTGAGCCAGGTCGCGCGCGCCAGGCAGGCGATGGAGGCGGTCAAGGCTTCGGGTGAAGTCAACTACGGCAAGCTTGTGACCGACGAGGACGTGGCCAAGGTCTCCGTCGTGGGCATCGGCATGCGCAGCCATGCCGGCGTAGCGTCGCGGATGTTCGCGGCACTTCGCGACGAGAGCATCAACATCAAGGTCATCTCGACTTCGGAGATCAAGATTTCCGTCCTGATCGACCGGAAGTACCTGGAGCTTGCCGTGCAGGCCCTTCACGAGGCGTTCGATCTTTCTGACGCCGCGTGAACTGATCCGGCATCTGGTGGCGCTGCCGCGGCGCGGGACGCATCGATGACCTGTCCCTCGTATGCTTCGAGAATCAGAAAGGAACCGGGAGGTGGCTGTGGATAAGTT
>VYCX01000044.1 GCA_009843725.1 Boseongicola sp. SB0675_bin_26 | reverse complement strand
CCGACATAGACGAGGCGTTCCGGCTTCTGGAGCGTGTCGGGCTCCTGCACATGGCTGACAAGCGCGCCGACGAGCTGTCAGGCGGCCAACGCCAGCGAGTCGGAATTTGCCGGGCCCTGATACAGGACCCGAAGCTGTTGCTGGTCGACGAGCCGACTGCCTCCCTCGATCCGAAGACCAGCCGCCAGATCATGCGGTTGATCACCGAGCTCTGCCGCGAACGCCGGCTGGCAGCGATCATCAACATTCATGACGTGGCGCTGGCACAGATGTTTGTGCCACGCGTTGTCGGACTGCGCTTTGGCGAAATCGTCTATGACGGCCTGCCGACAGGCCTGACACCCGAGAAGTTGACGGACATCTACGGCGAAGAGGATTGGGAGGCCACCATCAGGAAGGTCGAGGACGAGGGCGAAGAGGAGGTCGAGGTCGCCGAATGAGCCACCTGGAACTGGAAGACATGCTGGGAAAGGGTTGGCGCAAGCCGCCATTCGTGTCGAACCCGAAGTTGCGCTGGAGCCTGATCCTCGGCTCGATTGCCTACCTTGCTGCAGCCTTCATGTCGATCGAGGTCGACTGGGGACGGGTCTATGTAGGCCTGGACCGCGGCTGGGCATTCATTCTCGCATTCGCCAGCCCGGACTTCACCGGTCGCGCCAGCGACATCTGGACCGGTATGCTGGAAAGCATCGTCATGACGGTCGCCGCGTCCGTCGTCGGCATCCTGATCTCCATCCCGATCGGCCTTGGCGCCGCGCGCAACATCGCCCCCCTGCCGATCTACCTGGTCTGCAGGGGCATCGTGGCAATAAGCCGGGCGCTGCAAGAGATCATTGTCGCCATACTCTTGGTCGCCATTTTCGGATTCGGTCCACTGGCCGGATTCCTAACGCTTTCCTTCGCGACCATCGGATTCCTGTCGAAGCTGCTGGCGGAAGACATCGAGGCGATGGACAAGGCGCAGGCCGAAGCGATCAAGGCCTCGGGGGCGAGGTGGCTCCAGTGGATCAACTACGGCGTTCAGCCTCAAGTCATGCCAAGACTTGTCGGGCTTTCCATGTATCGAATCGACATCAATTTCCGTGAGAGCGCGATTCTCGGTCTTGTGGGCGCGGGCGGCATCGGCGCGACGCTGAACACGGCCTTCGACCGCTACGAATACGATACGGCCGCCGCGATCCTGATCCTGATCATCGGGATCGTCATGTCGCTGGAGTATCTCTCCGGCATCATCAGGTCGAAGGTGCAGTAGTGCCGGTTCTTGAGAAAGGAGGCGCACAGACCTGGCGACGCCGCACGGCCGGCGAGAGCCTCTTCCGCTGGTTCGGCTGGTTGATCGGTGTCGCGATCTTTGTTGCCTGCTGGCAGAGGATTTCCGAGGCGACCACCTGGTTCTTCGTGTGGGATGCACCTCGTATCGCGGGCGACATCTGGACGCGCGCCACGCCGCCACGCTGGGAGTACATCACCCAGCTTGGCCGCCCGATCTGGGACACGCTGAACATCGCGACGCTGGGAACGCTCATCGCGATTTGCCTCGCCGTGCCGGTCGCCTTCATGGCCGCGCGAAACACGACGCCGTCGGTGCTTTTCGTCCGACCCGTTGCGCTTCTCGTCATCGTCTCGTCCCGCTCGATCAACTCGCTGATCTGGGCTCTCCTCCTGATCGCGATCATCGGCCCTGGCGTCTTCGCCGGAATCATCGCCATCGCCATCCGTTCCATTGGATTCTGCGCAAAGCTCCTCTACGAAGCGATTGAGGAAATCGACCACGCCCAGGTCGAGGCGATTTCCGCTACCGGCGCCAGCCGCTGGCAGGTCATGGCCTACGGGATCGTTCCACAAATCCTGCCTGCTTTCGCGGGGATTGCCGTTTTCCGCTGGGACATCAACATCCGTGAATCCACCGTTCTGGGCTTGGTTGGCGCAGGTGGCATAGGCCTCCAACTGTCGGCATCGCTCAATGTACTGGCCTGGCCGCAGGTGAGCCTGATCCTGCTTGTCATCCTGGCTGCGGTGTTGGTCAGCGAGTGGGTCTCGGCAAAGGTGCGGGGTGCAATCATTTGATCTCGATCTCGGCAGACGAGGCATTCAATGCCTACGAGGCGGTTCGGCACCGGCTCCCGGAACCACTCGTCAGTGACAGGCATGCCCGTCATGTAGAATCGCTGGCTGACATCTCCGGAGACTATGACGTGTTCCTCCTGGACGCTTTCGGCGTTCTGAACGTTGGCACAACCGCAATACCGGGCGCCCGCGACCGGGTAGAAACGCTGAAAGGCGACGGCAAGCGCGTCCTGGTGGTGTCCAATGCCGCCAGCATGTCGTCGGATGAACTTCTCGACAAATTCCGTCGGCTTGGCTTCTCCTTTGTCTCGGACGACATCGTGACGAGCCGCGCAACCCTTGCTGCCGCCATGCCCTGCAAGGCGGAGCTGCATTGGGGAGTGATGGCGGGAGATCATGCTCTCTTCGAGGACCTGGGCGACGTACGCTACCATGTCCTGGCAGACGATCCCTCTGCATTCAGAGAGGTCGAAGGCTTCCTGTTGATCGCAAGCGGGTCCTGGACAGAAGGCCGTCAGGCGATGTTGGAGGAGGCTCTACGGGAGCGCTCGCGCCCTGTCCTTGTCGCCAATCCCGACATTGTCGCCCCGCATGAAGGCGGGTTTTCGGCCGAGCCGGGCCATTTCGCGCACCGTTTGGCCGACCGTACAAGCGTCGCGCCGGAATTCTTCGGCAAACCCTTCCACAACATTTTCGATCTCACGTTCGAACGGCTGGGTGCAGTCGATCGTTCGCGCATCCTCATGGTAGGCGACAGCCTGCACACTGACATTCTCGGGGCGCAATGCGCCGGCATTGATTCGGCGCTGATGGCGCGCTTCGGCCTTTTCGCGGGAAACGACGCGGAGCGCGCCGTGGCATTGACCGGCATTGTTCCAGATTTCATTGTAGAGCGGCCATGACGGATCCAGTTGTCATACGCTCTTCAAGTTGCGCGGGCACTACGCGCGGCACCACTGCGGCATGCGCCGCAGATTCCGAAACTGAAAATGGGAGACAACCATGAAACACACGATCAGCATTCTTGCCGCCTCGGCAACCCTGGGCGCGGCCCAGACCGCGATGGCGCAGACTGAAATCGAATTCTGGCACGCCTTCACCGGCAGGCTCGGAGAGCTGGTGGCCGAACAGGTGGACACCTTCAACGCCGCACAGTCCGACTACATGGTCGTGGCAAGCCACAAGGGCAACTACTCGGAAACGCTGAATGCCGGGATCGCGGCGTTCCGCGCAGGCGAACAGCCCGACATACTCATGGTCTTCGAAGTCGGCACGGCCACGATGATGGCCGCAAGGGGCGCGGTGAAGCCGGTCCACGAAGTGATGGCGGCAGCGGGCGCAGACTTCGACCAGTCGAAGTACATCGGCTCGGTCAAGGGTTACTATACTTCGCCTGACGGCAACATGCTGTCGCTGCCGTTCAACTCGTCAACGCCGGTTCTCTGGGTCAACCGTGACATGCTGAGCGAGGCCGGCATCGACCCAGACATCGATCTTTCGACCTGGGAAAGCGTCGGCGCAGTTCTGGATGACTTGAAAGCGGCCGGCGTGGACTGCCCGCTGACCACCGCGTGGCAGAGCTGGGTTCACCTGGAGAACTTCTCGGCCTATCACAACACGCCATTCGCCACGAAGGAAAACGGCTTCGCCGGAACTGACACCGAACTGGCCTTCAATGGCCCGGCGCAGGTGGCGCATATCGGTGCGATGGGCGAATGGGCAAGGGACGGAAAGTTCATCTATGCAGGCCGTCGCAACGAGGGCGGCGCGAACTTCCGCGCCGGTGAATGCGCGTTCTTCACCGAGTCGTCCGCGGGATATGCGGGCATCAACGCAGAAGCCGAGTTCGACTTTGAAGTGCGTTCGCTGCCATACTGGGCAGCTCTCGTCAGCGAGCCCCAGAACACCATCATCGGCGGCGCGTCGCTCTGGGTGATGGAAGGTCAGGGTGACGAGGAATACAAGGGCGTCGCGGCGTATCTGAACTTCCTGTCCAGCCCGGAGATCCAGGCCAAGTGGCATCAGGACACCGGCTACCTGCCGATCACGGCCGAGGCGGGGGAACTGACGAGGAGCCAGGGTTTCTACGAAGCCAACCCTGGCACCGACGTGGCGGTCATCCAGATGACGGCCAAGGAGCCGACAGCGAACTCGAAGGGTCTTCGGCTTGGATCGTTCGACCAGATCCGTGGCATCATCGATGAGGAGCTGGAAGCCGTGTGGTCTGGCGACAAGGATGCGCAGACGGCTCTCGACAGCGCCGTGGAGCGGGGCAACGTGCTCCTGCGCCGCTTCGAGCAGGCATCCCGCTAGCGAGCAAGGCGGCTGCCCCGTCACCTTTCGGGGCAGCCAGCCAAAGGGCCATGGAAAAGCGCGTCAAGTTCAAGGGCATCTGGCTGCCGATCCTGCTGGTATTGCCGCAGATCCTGATCACGGCCATCTTCTTTTTCTACCCGGCAGGGCAGGCGATCTGGCAATCGCTCTTCATTCCCGACCCGTTCGGGCTGTCCATGCAATGGGTGGGGCTGGGGAATTTCGAGTTCCTGCTGTCGGACCGCTACTACCGCGCCTCGTTCGTCACGACCGCGGTTTTCTCGATCCTCGTGACCGTCGTGTCGATGGGCGTGGCACTCTACCTGGCCGTGCTCGCGGATCGCCTGGTCAGGGGGTCCGGCACATATCGAACGCTTCTCATCTGGCCCTATGCCGTCGCCCCGGCAGTCGCCGGGGTGCTTTGGCTGTTCATGTTCAACACTCGCGTTGGCGTTGTGACGTGGTATCTCGGCTTGCTTGGATATGACTGGAACCATGTCCTGAACGAAGGCGAGGCGATGGGTCTCGTCGTCGTTGCCAGCGCCTGGGGGCGGATCAGCTACAACTTCCTCTTCTTTCTCGCCGGGCTTCAGGCGATCCCGCGCTCGGTGATCGAGGCCGCCGCGATAGACGGTGCACACTTTTGGACTCGTTTTCGAACGATCGTCTTCCCGCTTCTTTCTCCCACGACCTTCTTCCTCCTGGTCGTGAACATCATCTACTCCTTCTTCGAAACGTTCGGCGTGATCCACACGATCACTTCCGGCGGGCCACAGCAGGCCACGACGATCCTTGTGTACAAGGTCTACGCCGACGGATTCGTCGGACAGGATCTCGGCTCCTCCGCCGCGCAATCCGTGATTCTCCTGGCAATCGTCTCGCTTCTGACGGTCATCCAGTTCAAGTACATCGAACGCAGGGTGCACTACTGATGGCCG
>VYCX01000410.1 GCA_009843725.1 Boseongicola sp. SB0675_bin_26 | reverse complement strand
ATCGCCACGGCGATCTTCTTGTGTGATTCGGAGGTGTTGTAGATCATTTCGAACTTCAGTGGATTGTCAGCTCCGTATCCCGCTTCCGTCAGGAGCGCCTTCGCCGTTGCGTCCCGCTCGGTCTGGCTCATCGATGCGATCTCGACATCCGGTACCTCGAAATCCGCGGTTGCGGCCGGAGTGAAGGTGAATGCCTCGATCTGACCGCCGGCGAGGATGCTCTCTGTAATGATCTTGCGATCCACCGCCAGCGCCAGCGCCTTGCGCACGCGCACGTCCTGGAACGCCTCCGGTCCCGACTCGGAGAGATTGAACGTGTAGTAGTAGTTGCAGAGTCTCGGGAAGCTGATCGCCTCGCCTGGATATTTCTTCTGCAGCCGCGGAAACTGGCCGGCGGGCACTTCGGTCCGATCAAGCTCGCCCGCAAGCCAGCGGGTCAGGGATGTGTTCTCGTCGTTGATGACAAGGGCCACGGTCTTTTCGAGAATGACGTTTTCGGCATCCCAGTACATCGGGTTCCTCTCGCGGACCGAGCGTTCGTTCGGAATGTGCTCGGTCAGCACGTAGGCGCCGTTCGAGACGATGTTTTCCGGATTCGTCCAGTCCGCACCATGAGCCTCGACAACGGCAGGGTTGACCGGGAATGTCGTTGCGTGGGTAACCATCTGCGGGAAGTAGGGAAGTGGCTGCGAGAGATTGACGACAAGCGTCCTGTCGTCAGGGGCAGATACGCCAAGCTCGTCCACGGGCACGTCGCCCGCGATGATCCGCGCGGCGTTCTCGATCGACATCAACTCCATGAACCAGGAATACGGCGAAGCCAGTTCCGGGCTCACGGCGCGTCTCCACGCATAGACGAAGTCGCCCGCGACCACCGGGTCGCCATTCGACCATTTGGCATTGTCCCGTAGGGTGAAGGAGTAAGTGAGCTTGTCGTCGCTGACTGTGTACCCGGTGGCGGTGCCGGGAACGAGGCTGCCCTGCGCATCCTGGTTCATCAAGCCTTCGAACAGGTCGCGGACTATTTCGGAGCCGGAAACATCCTCGACGATCTGGGGATCGACCGAACTGTGTTCATCAAGGACGCGGTATGTGAAGACCTGGCGCTCGGCCAGCGCTTCTCCGGTGACGGGGTGAGTTCCTGCGGCGAAGGCCGAGCCAGTGATGGCTGTCGCTACCAGAAGCATGGTTGCAAGGCACCTTGGCGTCGAATTCATGAAGTTCCCTCCCAATTGGGGCTGCCGCCGACAGTGCGCGACGCGCTTGTGTTGAGGAGCGAATGAGGTTCGAACTGAAGACTGTCCGTGACCAGGAAATGCGTGATGCCCGGAATTCTTCCCGCTCCCTTGATGGGCACGCTACGGTCACCTCTCGGTCCTGACAAGACCCGCCTTGCGAGGCTTGGAATCAAGTTTCCTTGATTATCAGTGCATTGCGATTGACGTTCAGGCACGTTACGTCGCGTTTCGCGAAATGCGCGGAGCCGTCGGGATGTTCGGGCAACGGATGTTCTGTGAACCGCATTGCGCGCGGCGCAGCAATTGGTCGAGCCAGCTTGCAGCGTTCGGACAAGGCTGCCGTTCGCCGCACCTGCATGATCCCATGTGATTTCGCTGGACGAGGTGGCTCCGGACGGCTTCAAGCAATGTGAGTGCCATGCCAGGCTCTTTTGAAAGATGGCCCTGACCGACCAACGCAGGTTGATGCTTCGCGTCGAAGAGGATGCTGCGTTCTCATTCCATGGCCACCCAGGCCAAGGCCGCTGGTCTCAGCCCTTGTCCGGCGACACGGGCACGGCCGACGCCCTAAGAACGCCACCGGTTTCAGACAACGACCCCCGCAGATCCACGCAGCGTCTGAAGTCTCTGGCACATCGGATTTCAATCCTCGCGAAGGCGGCACTTTTGCCGGTCGCTCCGGCCCTGTCCCGCTTCCTGCTTCAACAAGCTGAAAATGTTTGAAACAAGGAGCGCGCATACAACGACCGCGCCGCCGACGACGGCCCAAGGGCCGGGACTTTCTCCGATTGCCAACCAGACAAGGATCGGGGCCAGAACTGATTCCAGCAGGACGATCAGTGCCACCTCGGCCGAACTGATGTATCTGGGACCAAGTGCGAGAAGACAGGACGCCGCGCCGATGAAGGCACCATGGCCCAAGAAGAGCGGCCATTGTGCCTCGAAGGCCTCCAGCGGAGCCACGAACATGCCAAGGACAATTGCGGAGCCGAGATATGCAACGGGAATGGCCGGGATCATCGAAGTCGCCTTGACCTTTCGCGCAGCGGTCAGGGCTGCGGCAAAGGCCGCAGAGATGTAGACTGCCCAGATGTCCCCACGCCAGGAAGCGATCTGCGTCTCGCTGGAGCCATAAGCGATGATCCCCAGTCCAAAGATCACGGCCGCCATGGTGATCATCATGCGCGTCCGGAAGGGTTCACCGAGGAAGATGCGGCTGAAGATGGCTGCGAAGACTGGCATCGAGGCAAAGATGAAGACCACGTTGGCCACGCTTGTCTGGGTCACGGCAAGCACGAAGGCCGGTGCCGTCGTTCCCATCAGGACGGTGTATGCCAGCCCGGGCCAACCGGTGTGCAATGCGGCCCGGAAGCCCTGCACGCCCTGAACTGACAGCAGGACCACAAGGACGACGAGCCCGGCGGTCGCGCCTCTCCAGAAAGCGGTGACCATCGGCTCGGCCTCGATCAGCCTGACGAAGAGCGAGTCCGGCACAACGAGCAAGACGCCCAGTGTCGTGACAAGCAGACCCTTCAGGTGTTCGTTCATTGCGCCAAATGTTCCCAGCCACCCGGAGCCGGTCCAGCTCGTTGAATCAGGTCAATGAGTCTGTAGCAGAGGATGGCTGCCATTCCAGCAGTGGCGGCTCCGCCCAACGCGGAAGGTGTCGAATTGCACGTTGTTGACGGGGTTAGCAAGGGTGTAGCCGGCGGAGCCAAGATTGACGGTTCGGTCGTTGACCACGCTGACTGCCTGTGAATCGCGCGACAAGGTCGCGGCAAGGCCAGGAGTGGCGGTCAGCGCAGTGCCCAGGTGATGGCGGGGCCGCGATTTGTCGTTGCGGCAGAGGCATGGACAGGAAGTTGCCGCTGCCGCACGCTACGGGAAACCATGGCCTGCCCCTCGACAAGTCTTCGTTCGATGCGAGGGCCTGCTGTGCAAGTTTCATCGCAATTGGCTTCGGCTTGGCGAGGCAGAGATGCGACGCGGTCTCGCTTCATGGATCACTCCGAAATGAAGCGGCTTTGCACTTCGACTTCCTGCCGACGCATGAGCTTCCAGGCCGTTTCCATATGGTCGGTCATGATCGCACGGGCGCGGTCGGCATTGCCGTTGCGCAGGGCCTTGACCAGCGCTTTCTGGTGGTCGTGGCCTTGTTGCCAAAGCTCAATGTTGGGTGGCGAATAAAGGCGGCGATAGACGGTCAGGTCCGAGAGGAGCTTCACCATGAAATCAATGACAAACCCCAGCAGCGGATTCCCGGCCTGTTCTGCAAGGATGGCATGGAACCTCAGCGAGGCCACGTGCTGGGCGCGCTCCTCTTCAAGATCGCGAGCGGGGCTGGAATATCCCGCAATGTTCCTTTCCAGCAATTGCAGCACATCCTCGGGCAGGTTGCCCGCCAACGAGGCGGCCAGTTCCGGTTCCAGCGTCAGTCGGAGCTGATAGATGTCGCCGATGGTCAGGTCCTTGAAAAAGAAGTAGTTCCCCAGGAGCGCCTTGGCCCGCTGGCGGCTGACCTCATGGACGAAACTGCCGCCGCCGGGACCGGTTCGCGTCTTGATCAGGCCCTGGGCTTCCAGAATGCGCATCGCCTCGCGAATGGTGCCCTTGGCCATGCCAAAGCGCACGATCAAGTCGGCCTCGCCCGGCAGGCGGTCACCGGCTTTCAGGCCCTCGGCGACCACCCAGTCCTTGATCGATTCGGCGACCTGAACCGGACGGCTCAGCTTGGGCTCAGTGTTCGAGCGGGTGGTGACAGGCGGCAAGCTGGTCTTCTCCCATCTGCTTCAGCTCTGGTTCCTTTGCCCGGCAAAGGTCGGTCGTCCGTGGACATCGCCCGGCAAATGCACAGCCTGGCGGCGGGTTCAGTGGATCGGGAAGTTCGGATCCTTTCTGCTCGGGTGCCGTCAGCGAGCGGCCCACGACCGGCGCGCTTTTGGCAAGCAGGCTTGTATAGGGATGGCGGGGACTTGCAAAGATGCGCTCGGCCCTGCCGATCTCGACCACCGCCCCAAAATACAGGACGACGACCCGTTCGCTGACCGCTTCGACCACCGCCAGATCATGCGTGATGAACAGGTAGGTGAGGCCAAACCTCGTCTTGAGATCCACCAGAAGATTCAGGACCTGCGCCTGGACGGAGACATCCAAAGCCGAGACCGGTTCGTCAAATACGATGATTCGGGGGTTCGCGGCCAGCGCCCGGGCAATGCCGATCCTCTGAGCCTGCCCGCCCGAGAATTCATGCGGGTAACGGTCAAGAAACTCTTCACGAAGGTTCACGGACGCGAGGATCTCGGCAATGCGCTTGTCACGATCGGGTTTCGGCATGCCATGGAGCCGCTTCAGGGGCGCTTCCATGACCTGCCGGATCGTCCTGCGCGGGTTCAGGCTGCTTTGCGGATCCTGGAAGACGTACTGGATCAGCTTGCCGAACTCTGCTGGGCCGGCGCTGCCAAGCGCCTTGCCCTCGATTTCGATCGTGCCTCCGGTTGGCTCCAGCAATCCGACAAGCATTCGCGCAAGGGTCGACTTGCCGCAGCCGGATTCGCCCACGACGCCAAGGGTTTCGCCGGCTTCGACCTGAAACGACATGGGTCGCACCGCGCGAGCGCCGGGCGGGGCTGCGCCGAAGAGCGGCCTTTTCAGCGGGAAGGTCTTGGCCAGACGCTCAACCTTGAGCGCAGGCATCAAGGCGCCCTCTCGGGGAAGAGGCACCTGACGGCGCGGAGGGCCGGACCATGCAGGGGAATCTCGCCCTGCCGGCAGCTCGTCTGCGCCTTGCTGCAGCGGGGCGCGAAGGCACAGCCGGGCGGGAGATCGTCCAGCACGGGCGGCAAGCCGGGGATGGAGGCCAGTTCGCGGCGGCCGCCTCCGAGTTCGGGCACGCAGGCGATCAGGCGCTTGGTATACGGATGAGCAGGCGCGTCCAGCACGGCTTGCGTTGGCCCTTCTTCCACGATCCGGCCCGCATACATCACCGCGATCCGGTCACATAGCTGTGCGACGACGCCAAAGTCATGGGTGATGAAGATGATCGCCAGCCCTCGTATGCTCCGAGTATCAGAAAGGAACCGGGAGGTAGCTGTGGA
>VYCX01000297.1 GCA_009843725.1 Boseongicola sp. SB0675_bin_26 | reverse complement strand
ACAGACGCGCGCGCTGCCGTGTGGCCGGTTCTCGACCTGATGCAGACCATGCCGTCCTTCGTCTATCTGATCCCTGTCATCGCGTTTTTTGGCATTGGCAAGCCGCCCGGCATCATCGCGACGATCGTCTTTGGCATGCCGCCGGTGGTGCGACTGACGGTGCTTGGCTTCGACGGAATCCCCTCGTCAGTGCGCGAAGCCGCGATGAGTTTTGGCGTGTCAAAGACTTATATGCTTTTCAGGGTTGATCTGCCGCTGGCCAGACCGTCCATCATGGCGGGCGTCAACCAAACTATCCTCATGTGTTTGTCGATGGTCGTGATCGCTTCGCTGATTGGTGCGAAGGGGCTGGGTGAAGATGTGTTGGATGCATTGACCTACGCCAATGAAGGCAAAGGCGTTCTGGCAGGCGTCGCAATCCTGCTATGCGCAATGGTTTTGGACAGGATCGTACAGGGCAGGACGAGAAAGGATTAACTGGAAGGCTCCGCAAGAGAGCACACCATCAACCAGGAGAACGATGATGAAACTTCTGAAGACTCTGCCGATTGTTGCGGCGCTGTCAGCCGGAACGATGGCTCCGGCCGCTGAAGACAAGGTTGTCATTGGCCAGCCCAATTGGGGCTACGCCAAGGTCATTGCCAATGTGCTGAAGATCATTGCCGAGGATAACTTTGGCATTGAAGTCGAAATGGTGCCCGGAAACCACGCCGTGTTTTTTAAGGCGATGGATCAGGGTGCAGGTGAGGTGGACATCCACCCCGATCTGTGGCTGCCCAACAACCAAGGTCTGGTGAACGAATATGTCAATGACCGCGGTACGGTAGCGCTGACCTCGCCAACTTTCCCGGCACAGGATGGGTTCTGCACCACCAAACACGCGATGGACACTTACGACTTGAAGTCGGTCTATGACCTGACCCGTCCTGAGATCGTCGAGCTGACGGATCGGGATGGCGACGGCAAGGGCGAAATCTGGATGGGAGCGCCGGGGTGGAAGTCCACCAAGATCCATCAGATACGAGCCCGCGACTACGGGTTTAGTGATCTCTATGAGGCAACTTCATCAGAAGAGACCGTGATCCTCAGCCAGATCGATTCCGATGCCAAGGCTGGCAACGTTGTTGTCTGGGGCTGCTACACGCCGCACCATATCTTTGGCATGCACGAGCTGGTTGTGCTGGAAGAGCCGGCTCATGATCCGGCGAAATGGAGCATCGCCGATCTTGAAAACGATGCCAACTGGCTGGAAAACTCCATGGCGGGCACATCTTTTCCCGCGACGACTTCGCAGATTGCCTATTCCAAGCGGCTTGAAACCGCGGCACCCAACATGGTCGATCTGCTAAACGGGATAGATTTCGGCGCGCAGCTGATCAACGACTGGTCCTTTGCCGTTGGAGTCGACGAGCGTGACCCGGCAAAATATGCCCGCGAATGGGTCAAGGCCAACCCCGATGTCGTGGCTAGCTGGCTGGGCCAGTAAGATCAGGATTCTGCCGGGCTCGCCTGGGCTCGGCAGAATGATCCAACTGAAGGCCGATCCTTCAATCCACGCTGGAAGACCGGTAGATGTCACAGACGCAAAAGGACAAATGCCGAGGCGCGCATGACCAGGGAAGCTGAATTGAAGTCAAACAAGCCGCGTAAGGCGCGACGCGGCGACGGCCCGCAGATCGTCTACGATTACATCCGTGGCGAGATTCTGGCGTCGCGCATGCCTGCCGGGTCGCGGATCGAGGAAAACCTGATCGTCAGCCGCCTTGGCCTTTCCCGGACCCCTGTGCGGCAAGCACTGATGCGCCTTGCCACCGAGGGGTTGATAGAAATTCATCCTAATCAGGGCGTACGGGTTCCTCCGCTGGCGTTCGAGGAAGTCCGCGGTTTCTTTGAGGCCTTTGAATACCTGATGCGCGCCACCTCCTTCCTTGCTGCAAAGTATGCAACTGCCGATGATCACGAGGAAATTCGTTTTCATCAGGAGGCCTTTGACGCGGCTGTAGAAAGTAAGGATATCGTTGCGATGGTCGATACCAATCAAGCTTTTCATTTGGCCATCGCCCGAGCGGGACGCAACAAGGACCTGACCCGGTTCATGAATGATCTTCTGCTTCGGACCCTGCGTCTGGACAGCATGTGGTATCAGAGGCAATCTCCCGAAGATGCCACCCGTGTGTTTCAGCGCAGCAGCCATGAACATGGCGAGTTGCTGGTCGCAATCACAGCATCTGATACGGCCGGAGCCATGGCTGCCGCATCAATCCATGTGACATCGTTTCGAAATCCGTTCCTCAGATATCTGCAAAGCAGCGACGCGGCAGATTTTAGTCCGCAATCCTGATCGCCTCCTTTCAAGGCATCTGGGAAGGCAAGCAGGTCAAGAATTCTGAGATTGTGAAAACGATTTTTGCAATGCGCCACACAATCAAGACAAGAACACGTTCAGTCAGGAGGCACGCCATGAACAACACCGACCTCACCATGAGCCGCCGCGACCAAAAAAAACATATCCACTCCTTCACGAACACTAGTCAGCATCATCAAAGCGGCGGCATGGTGATTGACCGAGGCGAGGGCATCTATCTGATCGACGCAGACGGCCAGCAATATCTTGATGGGATGGCCAGCCTCTGGTGCGTAACGCTGGGTTATGACGAACCGCGCCTGATCCGGGCCGCGACCGAACAGATGCAGCGCCTGCCTTACAGCCATACGTTCCGAGGGCGAAGTCATCCCAAATTGATCGAACTCGCCGAAAAGATCGTCGATCTGGCCCCTGATCACCTGACGCATGTGTTCTTTGCCGGATCAGGCTCCGAGGCCAATGAAAGCGCAATCAAGATGGCCTGGAGCTATCACAAGGCCAAGGGTCAGCCGCAACGGCGCAAGATCATTAGTCGTCACAACGCCTATCACGGCTCGACCATCTTTGCGACACGGCTGTCGGGAATGCCTAGCATGCACCAGTATCAAAATGTTGACACGTCCGAGATCCTGTATGCCGACTGCCCCAACTACCTGACCAATGCACAGCCAGGCGAAAGCGAAGAAGATTATGCTACTAGGCTGGCTGGATCTCTGGAAGCGATTATCCAGGCCAAAGGGGGCGATACCATCGCTGCTTTCATTGCCGAGCCGGTGATGGGAGTGGGGGGCGTAATCCTGCCACCGGCAACCTATTTCGAGAAAGTGCAGGCCGTCTTGCGGCGCCATGGCATACTGATGATCGCCGATGAAGTGATCTGCGGCTTTGGCCGAACGGGCAACATGTTCGGTTCGGTCACCTTCGGGATCGAACCTGACATCTTGACCATCGCAAAGGGAGTGTCGTCCGGCTATAGCCCACTGTCGGCGGCCATCGTGGCCGACCGAATTCATGATGCCTTGGTTGCACTGACCGGCAAGACCGGCGTCTTCAGTCACGGCTTCACCTACTCCGGACACCCTGTGTCAGCGGCGGTAGCGCTGGAGGCGCTGCACATCCTGGAAGAACGCGATATTGTCGGGCATGTCCGCAAGGTGGGGGCGCATTTCCAACATCAACTGCGCCAGCTCCAGCAGAACCCGCATGTCACCCGCGCCCGGGGAATCGGTCTGATGGGGGCGATCGATTTGGTGCGCACCAAGGATCCTGACGAAAGTTTCGATCCATCCCTTGCACACGGCAATGCGTTGATGGACCGAGCTGAAGAGAACGGGCTGTTTGTCCGCGCAATTGGCGACACGATTGTCATTGCACCACCGCTTGTCATCTCGGAAGCAGAAGTGGATACCCTCTTCGAAAGATTTCGCGAATCGCTTGATATGTTGCGGTAGGGTTACGTGGTGACTGATACAAATGGGGCTTGAACTGAGCCGCGTGCCGCGGCGGAAGGGTGTCCACCCCGGCTGTTGTTCCCTTGTGGACGGCTTGGTCGCGACTTGAAGGTCTTCGTCGTCGTTTCGGCCGTGTCCGTCTCTCCCTGACATTCTTCCAACCGGTTTCGGACGCACATCGATGCCGTTGTTCTCCATGGCCGCTGACACTCAAGGGAGAAGACACATGACACGTTTGCGCAAACGCATGACCGACGACATGGCCGTTCGCGGTCTCGCGGAGCACGCGGTACGCTCGTATCTTTGCTCCGTCTCCGGGCTTGCGCACCACTACAACCGCAGTCCCGAGGAGATCTCCGCGCAAGAAGTCCAGGACTGCCTGCTTCACCTGCACGAGGAGCGCGGGCTGTCCTGGAAGAGCTGCAACTGCGCCCGGCACGGGATCCGCTTCCTCTGCCGCATCACGCTTGGCCGGCCCGACCCGCACTTCTACGTGCCCGGCGCCAGGACGCCGTCGGCATTGCCGGAGATCCTCAGCCATGACGAGCTGGTCCGGCTGTTCACGGTGACCCGGAACGTCAAGCGCCTCGCCGTGCTGATGACGGCCTGCCCCGCCGGGCTCCGGGCCAGCGAGGTCTGCCGTCTGCACGTCACGGACATCGACTCCAGGCGGATGTGCCTGCGCGTCGACCAGGGCAAGGGCAGCAAGGACCGCTACGTGCCGCTGTCGCAGCGGCTGCGGCCAGGACACGCCCGACCGCCGCATCGACGTTCTTGAGGGTTTCGAAAGACAGGCCTGCGATGCTGTAGTCATGCTCCAGAAGCCAGACAAGTTTCTCGGGAGCGTCTGGCGCCTCAAAGCGATGCTCGATCTCGCTCGCAATCTGCTCCACAAGATGCCCGTGGTCCGGTGCTGATGCGGCCACATTCCCGCCCGGCGCCAGAACCAGGTTGTAGACCAGACATGCACGGTGGCCTTCGGTTACTGGACGAATTTCATGTTCGCAGTCGGCATAGAATGCGCTTAGATCAGTTCGGAGGGATCGCCGCTGCGCATGTCGACAACCGCCTCCCGATCTTGGTGACGGATGAACAACTCTCCCCCTTGGCCAGCGACCGGCAATGCGACCACCAAGGTCGCTACCATGCCATCCGCCTTCTCCGTATCGCGGTGAGGGGCAAAAAAGCCGCCTTCTTCGCAAAGCAGGAACTTGCAAAGTTCCGCCTGCACCACATCCACCGGATAGCCGAGCCCTTCGGCCACGCGTTCAAGGATGTGCCCGAACGCCTCGTCCCAGGACGAGCCTCCAACCAAGATCTGGTCAGGCGAGATCTGCCAACAGTCACGAACCGACCGGTCCAGTACCGTTTCCGCGCCGCGCCCGTATGGCGCGCGTTCCCCAAGCGTCACCAGCTCCCTCAGATGCGCCAACTGGAGCAGGAAAGCAAGGACGCCCGTCGCCAGGGGTGTAGCCCAACTTTTTTGACTCCGGCGTTTTCTGGTCCATTGTCATGGGAGG
>VYCX01000399.1 GCA_009843725.1 Boseongicola sp. SB0675_bin_26 | reverse complement strand
CTCTCCGGGTCTTCGGTGCCTCGTCTAGTCGCCGGCAGACGCCGCCGCCTGCCGGGAACCGGTCCGGATGTGCCTGGGCAGAAACATCGCTGCAAACAGGATGATCAGCGCGGTCAGTGCGAGGCCTGGAAACTGCGCCTCGAACCCAATCCCTCGCTTGTGCAACAGGGCAATCAGGGGAACGGCGATCGATCCGATGCCCAGCGACAGAACGTATTCCACCGAAAAGGCCCGTGAGCGAATGCCGTGATCAAGATATCGGCCAAGCAACCACGACGTCACGGGAATTTCCGCAAAGATGAAAGTCACGAGCAACAGCGCGAGGGCCAGAGCCGCCCACCCGGAGGCATATGCCAGCAGCACCAGCAGCGTCGCCTGGAATGCGAGGAGCACGATCAGCACGGAACGCGCGCCGATTCGATCAAGCAATTCGCCAACAGGCAACTGCGCGAAGGCGGCCACGGCAAAGACCAGTCCCGCGGAAGCGCCGATCCAGGCCAGATCGTCGCCCGCTCCGGCCAGCCTTTCGTCGAAGAACTTCGGCAGCGAGATCGTGACGGCATTGAAGATCAGCCCGCCAAGCAGAGCGATCACGCAAACGGTCCCGAAGACCGTCACCTGCGTCCCGCGATCGCATTTCAGCGCAGCGCGGGAATCCGCGTCAACGGCGGGCCGCGCTGCGTCCGGCACCATCCCGTTGCGCTTCATCAACAGCAGGCCGATCAGAATCGAAAGTGCTCCGGGCAGGACAAAGGCCCACTTCCATCCCAGGAACCCGGCAAGCAGCCCTGTCACCGCCGCGGCACCGGCCAACCCCATGTTCCCGAAGACCCCGTTGACAGCCAGCGCCCGACCCGTGCGCAACCCTATGTGCGTGATATGGGCCAGCCCGACGGGGTGGTAGATTGCCGCGAAGAGCCCGAGCGAGGCGAGTCCGAATGCCATTGCCAGGGGGCCGTCCGACATCGCGATCCAGAGACTGGACCCGCCGCAGCCCAGGAAAAATATCGCGATCAGCTTCATGCGATCCACGGTGTCGCCGAGCCAGCCGGCCGGGAGCGTTCCAAGAGCAAACATCACGTACATCGGCGTCCCCAGCACAAGAACGTCGGCGTAGCCCATGTCCCATGACGGAGCGATGGCCAGCGCTGCCGTCGGAAAGATCAGCAGGAAGAAGTGATCGAAGAAGTGCGCGAGGTTCAGGAATCGAAGGGCTTCACTGCGGGACATGGACAAACCTGGAGATTTCTGGCCCCTTGATTGCTGAACTCTTGCATAGGTTTTGAATTGACTCGCCGTCAAGCGCGCTTTTTCGCGCCGTATCGAGGCTGAAGCGGCAGGGCGAGCCGGCCAGGCGTGGCACGGGTCGCGGATGCACGCCCGTGCGCCAAGGGCCACCGAGACTCCCTTGGCAGGCCAAGCGTCATCCTCGCTGTCTTGGAGATCAGCACGAACGCTCCCTTGACGCTGTCGTTTGCGCGACGCGGCGGCCGTTGATGCCAAGCCCGGGAAATGCGGCCAGTGCGGCGCAGCGCGTCCTTGACTTCGTCACCACTGGACCTTGCCGTGCGACGCCCCACAAAATATCAAGCGGTAAGCGCAATCGGGAGACAAAAAATGATCAAGCCCCTTGGCACGCTTGGCGACATGGGAAAGATGCTGAAGGCCGCGCAGGAAATGCAGTCCAAGATGGCAGAGCTTCAGGACGAACTCGACTCCATGACCGTCACCGGGGAAAGCGGCGCCGGTCTCGTCAAGGCCACGGCGACTGCCAGAGGCGGTCTGACGGCGATCGACATCGACCCCTCGATCTTCAATCCCGATGAGAAGGAAGTCGTGGAAGACCTGATAGTTGCCGCCATCAAGGACGCCCAGGACAAGGCCGCCGCGAAGGGTCAGGACGAAATGAGGAAGCTGACCGAAAGCATGGGCCTCCCGGCGGGCATCAACCTGCCTTTCTGACGCTCGTGCTTCGACGCTCCTTCTTGCTTGCGGTCTTTCTGCTGCCTGCGGCTATCGCTCCAGCCCAGGACTGGGCAACCAAGGAAACTTGCACTGTCGACCTGCCCGAAGTCCACGAAGAGGCGCTTGAACCCCCGGGTTTCGCGGCTATCGAGACGGGGGCCGCAGACATTGCCAACGCGGCCGGGCGGTTCTGGAAGGTGACTGCACCGAACGGGGCCGTCTCCCATCTCTGGGGCACCATGCGCTCGTCACACCCCATGATCCTTGACCTTCCACGGCAGGTCCGGGACACGATCAACCGTGCACGCACCGTTGCAATCGAGGTAGACGAAACGGCGGAAAGCCGTGAAGAGCACCGTGCCGCAATCCATTTCGAGGGCTACTACAGCGACGCCTCCGATCCGTTTGCCAGCGACGGGCCAGGTGACGGCACGATAGCGGGCCTGCCACTCCAGGTGTCCGACTGGATCCGCGACCGCGCGCTTTACACCGGCTGGTCGGAGGATGCCGAAATCGTGCTTTCTCCGGCCGGCCTGGCCGCGATGCTTCGCTCCGATCCCTGCGAGGACTTTTCTCGCAGGGCCTTCCCGATGCAGGACAACTACATTCATCTCCTTGGCACTCTTGCCGGCGCCGACATCCTTGCCCTCGAGAAGCCCGGAGACTTCCTCGCCGACCTGGAGGGCCGCGACGAAACCGCCGAGGCGATCATTGCCGTCCGCGCTGCCCGACTGCATCCGGTTGCCGACAACCGGAAAAGAAGCACGCTGCTCGCACTCTATCTCCAGGGGCGAACCGGGATCATCCGCAGCTGGCAGTCGGTCCAACTGCAGAATGTCCTTGGCCAGAGGGGAATGGATGCCCTGAGAATTGCCGATGACTTCATGGTGACGTTCAGGAACAGGCGCTTTCTGGACAAGCTTGCCCGGGAATGGCCGAAAGGCGAAGTCCTCGTTGCCGTTGACGCGGGCCAGATTCCGGGAGAAACCGGCCTCGTTCGGATGTTCCGTGATGCGGGCCTGACCGTGCAACGCATCCATCTGGCCGGAGAGGCTCCATGAAGGCGAATTCCGAACTTGAGACCCTGATAGAGCTGATGGCCAAGCTGCCAGGGCTGGGCCCGCGTTCGGCCAGGCGTGCGGTGCTGCACCTTGTGCGAAAGCGAGCGCAGCAGATGACGCCGCTTGCCAGCGCCATGGCACGCGTTGCCGAGACGACGCGCGAGTGCCTGAACTGCGGCAATATCGCGACCAGCGAGCGCTGCGCCATCTGCGTGAGCGAGAAGCGCGCGAACGGAGAGCTCTGCGTGGTCGAGGACGTGGCCGACCTTTGGGCCATGGAGCGCGCCGGCGTGTTCAAGGGCCGCTACCATGTGCTCGGCGGCACGCTCTCGGCTCTGGACGCGGTGGGTCCGGAAGAACTCCGGATTCCGGCGCTGGTCGAACGCGTTGCCGAAGAACGGATAAGGGAAGTGATCCTTGCCTTGAATGCCACGGTGGAAGGCCAGACAACGGCACACTACGTCGCCGATCAGCTCGAAGGGCGGGTAACCGTCACATCCCTTGCCCAAGGCGTGCCGATCGGAGGCGAACTTGACTATCTCGACGACGGAACCATCGGTGCCGCCCTTCGGGCCAGGAAGCCGCTCTGAGAGGCGCGAACAGGACTCCTGGAAGGCAATCCGGGAATTCAGTCGTCGTCTTCGGTCGCGCTGTCGTCCCCGGCGCTGTCGGGCAGGTTGAAGAAGCTGTCGGCGTCAGGCACGTCCGAGTCTTCGGCATCCCTTTCCGACTTGTCGGAAAGCGTGAAAGTCTCCAGCCCGGAGATCGCCGTGGGGATTCTCGGTTCCGGGTCGGCGCCCAGCGACTGCTCGGTGGAGACGAGCTTGCGGCGCTCCTCGTCCGACATCACCTCGCCCTCGCTGGCTTTCTTGGCTGCCGCCTTGTGCACGGCTGCATCGAGTTCGGATTGCTTGCAGAGTCCGAGCGCCACGGGGTCGATGGGCTGGATGTTCGAGATGTTCCAGTGGCTCCGATCGCGAATCGACTGGATCGTGGGCTTGGTTGTTCCCACGAGCTTTGAAATCTGCCCGTCCGAAAGCTCGGGATGGAACTTCACCAGCCACAGGATCGCCGCCGGACGGTCCTGCCGCTTGGACAGGGGCGTGTAGCGTGGCCCCCGGCGCTTTTCCTCGCCGACGGCCGCCGGATTGAACTTGAGCTGCAGCTTGTGAAGCGGATCCTTTTCGGCGGCGTCAATCTCTTCCTGGGTCAACTGGTTGTTCGCGATCGGGTCAAATCCCTTGACGCCGGTCGCCACGTCACCGTCGGCAATGCCCTGCACTTCCAGCTCGTGCAGCCCGCAGAAATCCGCAATCTGCTTGAACGTGATCGTGGTGTTGTCTGCCAGCCAGACCGCAGTCGCCTTGGCCATGATCGGTTTGTTCATCTGTCAATATCCTGACAAGTCCCGTCCGCACCGGAATGTCCGCGGGTCCGGCCGGACCCACTCCTCCAATTCGGAGATTGGCACGTCATATAGACTCACAAGTTGCGGGAGAAAAGAGGCAATCCCCGTCTTGCCCGCCCCCAAGTCGCTCCGGACAACTGGTTCCGCCGGCACGATCCGGTGCGGACGCGCCCGGCATCGCGCAACGACAAAAAAGGGCACCCCGGCACCATGACAACGAAGCGATCAGCGAACTGGCTGGACTTTCGCCCCGCGGCGGGCAAGCTTGCGCGCGCCGTGAACCAGGCCTGCTAGGCGTCGGATTCCCATCGCCCGGGCAGCCCTGAGCCCCTTTGGCCGTTCGGGGCGAGGAACCGTTCGAACAACGCCGCCTGTGCGTCCATGAACGGCTTTGCAAACGGATTCCGTCTCAGCTTTCCCTTCAGCGACTCGATCTGCATGACCTCGTCGATCCTGCGATCTATGAACGCGTTCGTTGCCGCGTGATCGGGGCTTTCGTCGCCCAGCCAGTAGAGCAGGGTCGATCCGAGAACAGCGGAGAGCGTGCCACGCTTCGTGAACCAGTTGCCGTCGCGCGACGTGTCGCCAAGTTCATTCCAGATCATGTCGGCAGTTTCCCAAACCAGCTTCGCGCCTTCGGGCGCGTGGATTGGCACGGAAAGGAACGCCGCCGTGCGTCGCGCCACTTGCTGGTCGGGCATCGCGTCCAACCTGAACCTCAGGGCCATGGCGACCCTGTCGCGAAACCTGAGCGATTCCAGGTCAGCCTTTGCGAGGCGCTCCTTCATCGCGTTGTCGCCCCTTCGGTGAAGCGCCGCCACAAGGTCGAGCGCCCCCCGCGGCGCGAGTGCCTTTGCATCCGCCTCGCCCAGTTCGGCATCGGCCGCCGCCGCCGCCATGGTGGCTGCGGACCTGCCGTCGAATGC
>VYCX01000489.1:2111-5369 GCA_009843725.1 Boseongicola sp. SB0675_bin_26 | reverse complement strand
TGATGGAGCGCATGGGCGATCCGGTAGAGCGGCGGCCAATGCAGCAAGCGGTGAACCCAGTAGAAGTGCAGGCTGGACCAGATCGGAATGAGCACGAACCACAGCGCGAACCAGACCGGATTCGACGGGAAGAACACCTTGGGAGCGAGCCCGTTGGCCATCGCCCAGAAGACGAGCGCCTGCATGACGGTCCAGAGCGTGATGCCGCTTGCGATCGTCCAGAACATGTTGTCGCGCACCTGGCTCCGGAACGTGAACGTGCCGTTGTCACGTGCCTGCTCGCGTGCGTCGTATTTCGTGCGCCGCTCCTGCCCGCGACGCATGTGCAGCCACCAGTGAAGCGTGCCGGCCAGCACGCAATGCGGGACCAGGTTGGCAAGCCAGAGACGAAGGACCCAGCCCGGATCAAGCGAAGCCATTTCCGAAAGCGGGGGCAGCAGCGTCACGTACGCGAGAACGGCAAGGGCGAAGGCAAGGGTGGTTGTCGAGAGGACCAGCCACGCGCCTGAGAGCCACTTGAGGCAGGCAAGGGGCCGCGGCGGCCATGCAAAGACCGGGCTCAACTGAACCTTGCCGGGATGATGGTTCCAGCGATCGGATTCCGGGTCGTCGAAGATGTCGGTCAATGTGATGCCTCCCGATTCCAGGCCAGGTGTCCGTGACGGTCGTTCCTTTGCCGCATGCGCCGTATGAGGGCTTTGATGGTCCGATCGTGATCGTCGTGATTCGCGCTCAATTGCGACATCTGATCGTCGGGGGTCGCCGTTCCTGCGCGATGGGTGTAGATTCCGGACATGATTCAGTCCCTGGAATCCTGTGCGAAGTCCGGTGCCCGCCTGGTGGCGGTCGCCGCCGGACGCGAGCCTGCCGACCTCGTGATTCGAAGCGGCAATGTCGTCAATGTCCAGTCACGCGAGGTGCTTGACGGATGGGAGGTTGCCATTGCCGGTGGCCGGTTTGCGTATCTCGGTCCGGATGCCGCGCACACGGTTGGCGACGGCACAAGAATCGTCGACGCCGGGGGGCGCTACCTGATTCCCGGTCTCTGCGACGGGCACATGCACATCGAGAGCGGCATGCTGACGCCGGCCGAGTTCGCCGCCGCCGTCATTCCCCACGGCACGACGACCATGTTCCATGATCCCCACGAGATCGCCAACGTGCTGGGCCTTGCGGGTGTCCGGCTGATGCATGACGAGTCGCTGCTTCAGCCGATCAACGTCTTCACGCAGATGCCCTCCTGCGCGCCGTCGGCGCCCGGCCTGGAAACCACGGGCCACGAAATCACGGCCGATGACGTGGCGGAGGCCATGCGCTGGCCCGGAATCGTGGGGCTGGGCGAGATGATGAACTTCCCGGGCGTCATTGCCGGGGATCCGAAGATGCTTGCCGAAATCGCTGCGACGCAGGCGGCAGGCAAGACGGTGGGCGGGCATTATGCGAGCCCCGATCTTGGCATGCCCTTTCACGCATATGCCGCGGGCGGCGCGGCGGACGATCATGAGGGGACGGCAGAGACCGATGCGATTGCCCGGGTGCGACAGGGCATGCGGGCAATGCTGCGCCTCGGAAGCGCCTGGCATGACGTCGAAGGCCAGATCACCGCCGTGACCGAGCACGGGCTGGACCCGAGAAACTTCATTCTCTGCACGGACGACTGCCACTCGGGCACGCTCGTGAACGACGGCCACATGGATCGCGTTGTTCGCCATGCCATCGAATGCGGCGCCGAGCCCCTGGTCGCCCTCCAGATGGCGACCTTGAACACGGCGACACATTTTGGACTTGAGCGCGAGTTGGGGTCCATCGCGCCGGGCCGCCGGGCGGACGTGATCCTGACTTCCGATCTGGAGGCGCTGCCGATCGAGCACGTGATCGCGCGCGGCGTGACCGTGGCCGTGGCGGGCGAAATGAAAGTCGACTGTCCGCATCTTGACTGGCCCGCGGAGACACGGACGACCGTGCATCTGGGCCGGGCGCTTGCGGCCGGGGACTTCGAGGTGAAGGCTTCCCGGGCGACGGACAGCGTGGTCGCGAAAGTGATCGGGGTGGTCGAGAATCAGGCTCCTACCGAGGCGTTGAAGGCCAGGCTGCCGGTCATTGACGGAGTGGTGGAGGCGACGGAAGACATGGCGCAGGTCGCGCTCGTGGAACGGCATCGGGCCACCGGACGGGTCGTGAACGGATTCGTCTCCGGGTTCGGCTACACGGGACGCATGGCCATGGCCTCGACGGTGGCTCATGACAGCCACCACATGATTGTCGTTGGCACCGATCGCGCGTGCATGGCGGCGGCGGCCAACCGGCTTGGCGAGGTCGGCGGAGGCGTGACTGTCTGGAAAGACGGGGCGGAGATCGCTCTCGTCGAACTGCCGATTGCCGGACTCATGTCCGACTGCCCGGCCCGTGAAGTTGCGGCCAAGGCGGAGCGGATGGTGGCCGCGATGGCGGAATGCGGCTGCGAGCTGAACAATGCCTACATGCAGCACTCGCTCCTGGCCTTGGTGGTGATCCCCGCCCTGCGCATCTCGGACCGGGGACTGGTCGATGTTGACCGGTTCGAAGTGACCGGGCTTTTCGAGGACGCGGCATGACCGGCGAGAGCCAGCTCGCCGAGGCGCCGGAATCTCCGGAATACGAGGAGTTTGCCGGCGCCGGGGAAGCGGTCGAGCGACTGATCCATCTGTATCAGGCGTCCGCCGGGTTTCTGCGCAGCCGCTTCGATGACGCCGTCGCCAACGGCATGCCGCGCCATCGCGTGCGCGCATATTATCCGGAACTGCGGTTGACGACCAAGGTCTACGCGACGAAGGACACGCGGCTGAGCTTTGGCCACGTGATCGAGCCAGGGCGCTACTCCACGACCATCACGCGTCCCGAGCTGTTCAGGAACTACCTGATCCAGCAGATCGGGCTCCTGATCGAGCACCACAGGGTTCCGGTGCAGGTCGGGGTCTCGACAACGCCGATCCCTGTCCACTTCGCCGTCGCCGGCGGCGGGTCGCTTCAGATTCCGAAGGGCGGCATCGTGGAACAGTCGCTGCGCGACGTCTTTGACGTGCCGGAGCTTGCGACGATCAACGACGACATCGTCAACGGTCACGGGTTCGCCTACGAGGACGGATCGCATCCCTTGGCGCCGTTCACGGCCCAGAGGATCGACTACTCCCTGGCGCGGCTGTCTCACTACATGGCGACGGATGCCGATCACTTCCAGAACTACGTGCTGTTCACGAACTACCAGTTCTACGTGGACGA
>VYCX01000489.1:0-2011 GCA_009843725.1 Boseongicola sp. SB0675_bin_26 | reverse complement strand
TTCGTCCTGGCGCACGGATACCTGCGCGAGGACCATGTCCTGGATGACGACCTGCCGGTCTGGATGCCCATTCCGGCGCTCGCGGAAATCCAGGTTGCGCTGGAGGACGCCGTTGCGGACGTGACCAGATACGAAGGCTACGACCTCAAGCAGATCATGCGAACCGGCACGGTTGCCACGATCGACAACCGGAACTGGGAACTTCGGGATCAGTCCGGACCGGTTCAGCGGTTGAGTCAGAGCCGTGCCATCGCGCTCGACATGGAGTCCGCAACGATCGCAGCCAACGGGTTCAGGTTCCGCGTGCCCTACGGCACGTTGCTCTGCGTCTCCGACAAGCCGTTGCACGGCGAATTGAAGCTTCCCGGCATGGCGTCAGATTTCTACAAGACGCAGGTTGCGCAACATCTCCTGGTCGGCATACGCGCGATGGAAAGACTCCGCGAAATGCCGTTGGAACGCATACATTCCCGCAAGCTGCGCAGCTTCGAGGAGACGGCATTCCTTTGAAATGAACGGAAAAAATCATGCAAAATGTGCCAAGCGGGCGCAATTCCGCCACAAATGCTTGCGTATTCCCCCAATATTCAGTAAAACAAGGCCGATGAGCTACAATTGAGGCCGGAACGAGGAGGTTCAGCATGGCAAAGGCATTAACCAAGACGCAGCTTGTCGCGGCGCTCGCCGAAGAGCTTGGCAGCGAAAAGAAGGCGGCAGCCGCGGCGTTGGACGCGATCATTTCCGTCATCACGAGAGAAGTGTCTTCCGGTGGGGCCGTGGCGCTGCCGGGTGTCGGCAAGATCTACTGCCGCGAACGTCCGGCGCGCATGGTTCGCAATCCGGCGACTGGCCAGCAGATCCACAAGGACGCCGACAAGGTGGTGAAAATGACCATCGCCAAGGCGCTCAAGGACAGTGTGAACAGCTGATCGTCGAAAGCGGAAACGCAAATCGGGCCGCAATCGCGCGGCCCTTTTTCTTGGAGGAATCGGCCCTCGGACTCTCCGGCAAGGCTGGCGGCACGCAAGCGGTGATCGGCGCCTGAATCCCCGTCACAAGTCCCGGTGGCGCGAATTGTAGCACCCGTATCGCCACCGTTTTTCGCCAGTTCGACCTGCTGGTCCTCTCCGTGGCCGGTCTCATGGGCGTTGTTGCCTGCACTTCTCGGCTCTGGCAGGCCGGGGGCAAGAGGTTCCAGCGTGAATCAACCTGCATCACTGTTCCCAGCGAGCCTGTGCGGCTCGTGCAACCAACCTATGGCTCTTCAGGCGGAGATGAGCCAGCGTGCGCGTGCGCGTGCGCAATGCGGCCGCGAATGCCTGAAGATGCTCGCTGCGTTCGGTGCTCGTCAGGTCACGATCCAGGCGGTTGCGCAGGTCGGCAAGCGTCCGGCGATCAATGTCCGCTTGGATGCGGTTCGGGTTGGCCTCAAGGAACTGGACGTGCCTCAGCCAGATGGCCAAGGAAAACGGCATGAGTCGGCTCTGCGGCGGCGTCCACCGGGAGAGCCTGTCGTCCATGGAGGCGCCGGTCGCCGTTGAATTCGGCGACGTAACCTTCGTCGTGCAGGCCGGCCTTGCGGACGTGCTCCGGACCCGCACGTCCTCGGACGCGGTCACGGGGCTCGCCGCGGCCTCCGGGACGACCCTGCGCCTGCGGCTGGGGCTGGAGGCGGCCTGGGAGCGGACGCTCGCCTCGGGGGCGACGCTGTCGCCCAGGATCGAGGCGGGCCTGCGCCACGACGGGGGCGACGCGGAGACCGGGTTCGGGCTGGAGGCCGGCGGCGGCGTCCGGTTCGAGGACGCCGGGCGCGGGCGGGAGGCCGGCGGCGGCGGCCGGTTCGAGGACGCCGGGCGCGGGCTCTCGGTCGCGGTCGACGGCCGGACGCTGGCGCTGCACGAGGACGGGGACTTCGAGGACTGGGGGCTGGCGGTCTCGCTGGCCTGGGACCCGCGCCCGGAGACGCGGCGCGGCCCCTCGGTCCTCGCCACCCGGGGCTGGGGCGGGGCGC
>VYCX01000562.1:458-5374 GCA_009843725.1 Boseongicola sp. SB0675_bin_26 | reverse complement strand
GCTGTGCGACGTCGAGCGATTCCGTCATGTCGACGTCGATGCAAGGACCGCCGACCAGGTCATTGGCCGCACGCTTGACTGGCAGGAAGCCATGGCCTTTGTCCGCAGCGCCTGCGCCGAGCTTGCCGAAGTCGCGTTCGTCGTCCCCGGCACCGACCGGATCTTTGCCAAGTCAACCGGGCGAAAGATTCTCGTGGACACATCCTCCCTGCCCGAGGGCATCGCGCCCCCTGACTTCGGTTCTCACGAGATCACGACAGAGAATCTCGGGACGTTTGATCCCGGCACAGCGGCTCACGTCATCGGCGATCTCGGCTGCAGTCGGCATGCATGAAGCGTGACATGATGTGCAACGGAGTCGGGCATGTCGCTTCAATTGACCGAATTCACCGAACGGCGTCGCGTTGCCGCCTCTCGAAGAGGGGAAGGCCGGAGTGATCGAATCCGTCGCTTTCGTCGGTTGAGGCGTCCATCAGGCACATCAGTGAAGCCAGATCGTCGGGAAGCCACCTCCCTCCTCTCCTGACCAGTTCGGGATTCCCGGAACTCTCGTCCTCGGTGCGCTTGACCCACAGGGGCACCCATGCGGCCTTCAGGTCTTCCAGGGCCCCGTTCCAGGTCCCGCCCCTGTCCGGCGTGCTGCTTACCACGATTGCAGTCTCGGCAAGGCAGTAGATGCACCGATTGCGAGACATCGCGTTGCCAACGTTGAACCCGGCCTCCGGATTGACCGGCGTAACCAGCACCAGGTCCCCCGCAAGGAGATGCTTCCTGAACCTCTCGGAAGTCCCGGCGCGCAGCAGGCTGTCTGCCAATACGCCGATCGCGGCTCCGTCAGTTCCGAGCGCCCCGAGCATCGCCCTCTCGTCAACGCCCCGCGCCCCGCCGGACACGATCGAGAACCCTTGCCGTGCGGCCGCGCAGCCGAGGTTCTCGGCAAACTCCAGGTCTTCGCGAGCCGCATTCCTGGACCCGACGACCGCAATGCCGCCCCGACCAAGGAGCGCCTTGTCGCCGCAACCGAACAGGATTGGCGGGGACCCCAGCTGCAGCCGACGTTTCAGCCGGTCCGGATAATCCGGCTCCGACCGTGCAACGACCCAGATTCCCGCCCGCCGCCACCGTTCGAGGGCAAGCCCCAGCGCTCCCCCACGGTCCAGGAGATGCTCGAGGCGGGACAACGGAACCGATCGGTCCATCCAGCCGGAAAGCGTGGACTTGAGGTCTCCCTTCACAAGGTCCGACGGTTCAAGCTCGCGTTCCTTCAGCCAGGCTGCGAGGCGGGACCACTCTTTCGCGGAAAGCGGCCGTTCGCCGGCATTGTCGGGTCTTCCGAGCGACACGGTGAGAAGCATCGTGGCCTGTGCTTGGGAGTTAGGGTGCATTTCAGGCTCCGAGGCTTGCTGTTGCCAAGGCAAAGGGCCAGACCGGCCCGCTGCCAGCGCGTCGCAGAAGGGCCGAGACAATGGTAAGTGTCCACCTGGAGTCTACGACGTCGTCAACCAGAAGGACAGGTCCCGCCGGCAGTTGTCCGCTGATTGCAAAGACGCCATCGAGATTTCGGCACTGATGGTAACGGTTCTGCTGCAGCTTCTGCGGCTCGCTTTCCTTGACCTTCGTCACAACCGGCTCAAAGGGCAGTTCCAATGCCTCCGCCAACCGCATTGCGTAGTCGGCAACAAGCCTTCGGTTTCTTGTCGACGGAACGCATGTCACCCAGGTTGGTCGGGGACTCGGCTTCCACCGATGGTTCAGCATGTCCGCGGCGGCGCTGACGAGTTCGTCGCGAAAGCGCCCGTCATGCTTGTCCTCGGCGACCAAGGAACCCCAGCCCGCATCACCCCAACGAGAAAGAACCCGCCCGACATTGGCGCGATGCTCCTCGGGCAAGTTTGCGGTGAAGCCATATTCTGGGAACGCGCCGCTCGCGACCTGCTTGTTGCATTCCAAGGGAAACTCCGACCGGCCGAGGAACCGCGCGGCTTCCGTCGCCGTTTCGCGCGAATGGGACGCATCGACAACTGGGCGTCCGGTGCAAGAGGCACACTTTCCACATGGCTGGGGGTCGATGTCGTCGAGTGCCTCGGCAAGAAACTGCATCAGGCATCCGCTCTCGCCGAGATAGGCCTGCACCTCCTTCCACTCGGTTGCCCGCTGACCGGTCAGGCGTTGAACCTTGGCCTGATCCATCTGAAAGGGAACGGGCGTGCGGCGCCATGTCGATCCGGACTTGATGATCGGCGCCACGCTTTCCACGGACAGGTACTTGAGCACTTGCTGAATTTGAGCGTGCCTGAGATTGACGGCGCCTTCCAGTTCGCGAGCAGTCAGCCCGTCACCTTCCGCCAGGAGCGTGAGTATGTCGTGCACCCATTCCTCCTTGGGGAAAGCGGTTCTTCGAAAATACGCGTGGATCTCCTCATCTTCATGACCCGACATCATGATTCCGACCGCGTGGCTGATGCCGCGTCCGGCACGGCCAACCTGCTGGTAGTAGGCCACGATGGAGCCCGGTGCCTGGTAGTGAATGACGAACCCGAGGTCTGGCTTGTCGTATCCCATTCCAAGCGCGCTCGTTGCGACCAGCGCCTTTAGCTCGTTTTGCAGAAGCCGCTCCTCCAAGTGCTGGCGGTAAGCGTCCGAGTCCTCGAAGCCCTCCGATCTTGCGTCGCTGTAGTACGGGCTTGCCGCAATCCCTCGCTGTTGCAGCCACCTGGCAACCTGATCCGCGTCGCGCCGCGTCAGCACGTAGATGATGCCGGTTCCGGGAAGGGCGTTCACATGTTCGGCGAGCCACGCCAAGCGCGCCGACTGAGAAGACAGTTTCAAGTTCTGCAGGGCAAGAGTTTCACGCATCAGGACGCCGCGCTGGACGCCCACATTGCCGAGCTGGGTCTGGACGTCCTCAATGACACGGTTGTTCGCCGTCGCGGTCGTGCCAAGTATCGGCACGTTCACGGGCATGTGCCGAATGACATTTGCCAGGCGTCGGTAGTCGGGGCGGAAATCATGCCCCCAGTCAGAAATGCAGTGTGCCTCATCAACCACCAGCAATCCAATGCCATCGGAAATCGGCATCAAGACGTTTGCGACGAATTCGTCGTTTGCCAGCCGTTCAGGCGAAATCAACAGGGCGTCCACCTTGCCTGCGCGCACGTCTTGCTGAAGAGAAGGCCAGTTCTGTCGATTGGTTGAATTGATGGTCTCCGCACGAATTCCCAGCCTGCGGGCGGCCTGGATCTGGTTCCGCATCAGGGCAAGCAGAGGCGATACGATGAGGGTCGGGCCGCGCCCGCCATCTCGCAGGATCCGCGTGGCGATGAAGTAGACCGAGCTTTTTCCCCATCCAGTGCGCTGCACCACAAGCAGGCGGCCGCGTTTGTTGACCAGCGCATCTATGGCCTCCCACTGCCCCTTCCGGAAGTCCGCATCCTGATCATCCAAGGCAACCTGGAGAAGGCTGCGAGCCACCGATCTGTCCACCAAGGTCACTCATCCTCCTGTCTGCCGCCGTCATGCCGCCGCAACCCGGCTTGCATGACATGGCCCTCATTGTCCTGGATCGGCCTCCGTCAAGGCTTCGAGCAAATCCAGGAGCCGCTCGAAGTCGCGCCCGCCAAGCCTGCCGCGAAGGTCCTCCGCAATGGCCATTGCAGAGTCACGGTTGTCGGAAAGCACCTTTCGGCATTCGGATGCAACACCAATGGCCTGCATTGAGGCTACCAGAGGGTGTATCCTGAAAGCTGTGGTCAGGCCAATCTAGATCAATCTGCATTCCAAAGCGGAAAGTTCGACTATCGGTTGTTCTCGACACATGCGTTTAGCGACAGAGTGGAATTTGCCCCGCGACTGACCAGTGGTTGCCAGACCGCTTGATGCGCATGCAGACGAGGCTGCGACACGCGTGCTGCACCGCACCGGATCCGATGTGCATGCCCCGCTCCAGGTACGACTTGCACTGCATGCGGCTGACGCTCGCCACCAGGTGTCTCACGCAATTCGCCGCGTTCTCGTGCCGGTCGGCATGCGACCTGAAGTCCGCGATGACCGCGGACGTCCGGTTGTCCTTCAGCCTCGCCTTGTCCGCCACGAGGCGCCTGCCGCGCTCGGCCTCGTCCGGAAGGATCGCCTTCAGCGTGTCGGACAGACATTCCGGAAGGTGCAAGAGACCGAGGATGTAAGCGGCGGCCTGCCGGGAGAAGATGTCCTTGCAGACGTCCCGGATCCAGCCCGCGCAGGTCGAGATCTCCACCAGCTCCTTTGCCGAGAACTGGCGATTCCGGCCCACCTCCCACTCTAGGCGCTTTCAGGACCCGGAGTTCACGCTGCTGCCTGTCCCGGCCGTCACGCTGTGGATCCGGCCGCTGCGAATGTCTGAGCCGAGGTCCTTCTTGGGATCCCCGGTCCTTTGGTTCCGGCCGTCGGCCGTGCATCTCGAGATCACCTTGGTCACCCTGGTCCTCGAACTCCCGTCGTCCTGCCATCCGCGAACGCCCTCCGTCTTCTCGTTGCGCACGGAATCTTCAGTGCCATTGACCTACAGGATTCAGCGTGCCGCAGACGGCTCCCCTGGAACCGCCACCTCGCGTTCGAACCGCTGCAGGAGAGCTGACACCTTCCTGGCCCACAGGTGGATGGCGTCGGCGTCTGCCAGTTGCGCGCATAGTCACATCAGCAGCTGACTTTCCCACACCCTTGTGCTTGTTGATTGCATTGGACTTGTCTTGCATTTCTTTGCAATAGCGACGCAAGAGGTGCCCATAACGCGGAAAACACCTGGATTTCAAAGAGAGTGTGGCAACAGCTTTGACAATATGCTAGTATCGGTGTTATGAACACCGGAAAATCACAAAACTTGAAGAAAGTTCTCGACGCAGTACCCTCCGGGTATCTCGTTGACGCCAACTGGCTTACCT
>VYCX01000562.1:0-448 GCA_009843725.1 Boseongicola sp. SB0675_bin_26 | reverse complement strand
CTACGAGACCTTTCGCGACTACGTCAAGCGGGGCTGGCTTGAACGTGTTCACCGTGGTGTTTTCCGCCGCCCCGCTCCCAGTCCGTCGCCATCAAGCACCATCGACTGGAAAGTCTGCCTACTCTCAATGCAGCACATCATGCGCCATGACATCCATGTCGGCGGCACGGCTGCACTCTCGCAACAAGGCTACGATCACTATCTGCGTCTAGGCGGCAAAGCCCAAGTCTGGATTTATGGCGACACGATCCCCAACTGGCTCACCAAGCTGCAGCTTGACGCTTCGGTTGAGACGCGCAAGACAACTCTCTTTGACGACCCCGCGCTCGCCCTCACAAAGGACGAAGCCAACTCAACAAATGCCCTGCCCTGGGACTGGCGCTTGAGAATGTCAGTACCCGAACGAGCAGTCATGGAAGCCATGGATGAACTGCCGGGCCAAGAGACC
>VYCX01000246.1 GCA_009843725.1 Boseongicola sp. SB0675_bin_26 | reverse complement strand
CCGCGACCGGCCATCCGGTACCGCCCGGAGTTGTAGATGACGATCAAGTCGATGCCGCCGGCTTCCTCGCATTTGGCAGAAAGACCGGTCCCGGCGCCACCACCGATGATCGGCTCGCCGCGATCCCGCATGGCGCGGAACTTGTTCATCATGTCGCTGCGTTCAAACACGCTGCCTATCCTTGTGCTGCGACACGGGGCGCCTCTCCGTGCAGATTGCGGAACTCGGAGACCACCAAGGCCGCGAATTCCGGGTCGTTGATGTTGTGAGGCACGCGAAGCAGATGTCGTGAGCTGTTTTGCCGAACGGCATCCTCCAAGGCATTGAAGAGCGCGGAATCAGCGGCCGGGTCGTGAAATGGCTGCCCGGGCGCTGACAGCGCGGAAACGCCGCCTTCTGGCAAGAAGAATCGAACCGGATCCGTCATTCGATTCAGTTTTGCGCCGATCCAGCGACCTATCTGGTCGCATTCGTCCGGCGTCGTGCGCATCAAGGTAACCTGCGGATTGTGCTGGTAAAATTGCCGGTCACGATAGCGCTCAGGCACCGTATCGGGACTGTCGAAATTCACCATGTCCAGCGCACCGCACGCGCCGATGTAGGGCAAGCCAGCTTCGATCGATGCCTCGAAGCGGGTCTCGTCGGCGGGAAAGACACCGCCCGCGAACATGTCGCAGACCTCGGTTGTCGTCAAATCCAGGACACCGGACAGCTTTCCCGAGGCCAGCAGGTTTTCCATGGCCTTTCCGCCAGTGCCTGTCGCGTGAAAGACCAGGCAATCGTATTCCGCCTGAAGCGCGGCCGAAACCTGCTGGACGCACGGCGTCGTCACCCCGAACATTGTCAGGCCAAGAGACGGCTTCAATTCCTCCAAGGGCGCCGCATCACGTCGGCCAGCGACCATGCCCGCCAGCGCCCGGGCGCCATTGGCAAGCACTTCGCGCGTAATGACGTTAAGTCCCTGCACGTCGGCGACCGCATTCAGCAGCAACATGTCAGTAGCGCCGACATACTGGCTGGTGTTCCCCGAGGCGACGGTCGAGATGACGACCTTTGGCACCCCGACTGGAAGCGCACGAATTGCCGGGCTGACCAGCGACGTCCCGCCGGAACCGCCCGCGGAAATGATTCCCCCTATCCCGTCCTGCCGCGCAATCCACCGTTCAAAGGCAAGGGCCATCCCTGACACCGCCGTGCCACGGTCGCCAGTAAAGACCCCGGCGACGCCTCGCGGGTGAAACGCCGCAATTGCATGCGGCGGTATCTCCGCTCCGGAAGGCTTGCCGGAAGTTGACAGGTCGACGAGGATCGCGCCAATCCCCTCGTCCTTCAGCACGCCTTGGATGAATCTCAACTCTTCGGACTTGGTATCCAAGGTGCCTGCGACGAGCACCTGGTCCGACCGGCCGGACGGCCGCGCCTGCGAAAGCGGCTTGATCTGCGCGGCTTCGCGGGTGGCCGGTGTAACGGTGCGCGCAGCGCCTTCGATGACATGAACCGGAGCGGGACGCGACCACCGGTTCGGGATCCTGGGATTGGAGTTGTAGACCTTTGTCAAGGCGGCGGACAGTTCCTGCGCGTCGCGCTCCTCCGTGCGCGCTGTCGGTTCGGGTGTCTCGTCATGCGCATGGCGACCGACCCCCAGCAGGGCCTGCTGCAGGTCGCGGTCGCCCGCCAAGCGGGCCGAATCCATTACGCGGTTGATCCGTCCGTTGACCATGATGGCGACATCGGATGCGACTGCACATGCAACGCCGATGTTCTGCTCGATCATCAGGACGTCGATGCCGCCCTCTTCCCCAAGGCGGATGAGCATGCTCTCGAGCTGCTGGACGATGACCGGGGCAAGTCCTTCGGTCGGTTCGTCCATTATCAGCAGGCGCGGATTGAGAAGCAGGGCCCGCGCGATGGCCAACATCTGCTGCTCACCGCCCGAAAGCTGCGAACCCAGGTTGCTGCGGCGTTCAGCCAGGCGAGGAAATGTCCCGTAGATGCGTTCTATGGTCCAGACGCCACCCTGCCCTTCGACGAGTCGAAGGTGTTCGTCGACCGACAGCGAGCGCCAGATTCGCCGACCCTGCGGCACGTAGCCTATGCCCATGCGGGCAACGTCTGCAGGAACGCGCCCGTTTATCGCTTGTCCCTGGAAGGAAATCGTTCCGGATGCAACGGGTTCCAGCCCCATGATCGCCTTGCAAAGGGTGGTCTTGCCCATCCCGTTGCGTCCAACGACCGAATGGACGCCGGACTGCAGCGTCATGTTCACTCCCTGCAGCGCATGGCTCTGTCCGTAGAAGACGTTGAGGTCCCTGACCTCGAGGGACGGCGTGCCCTCAGCCATCGTCACCTCCGAGGTAGAGGGCCTGGACTTCGGGGTCGTCCTCGATTTCAGCAGGGCTGCCTTCCTTGAAGATGCGCCCGTTGTGCATCATCGTGACCGACTCGGCGACTCGCAGGGCGACGTCCATGTCGTGTTCGATGATGATGAACCCCATGTGAGTCGGCAGCCCTACCAGGATTTCGATGAGTTCGGAGCGCTCGGTTGGCGAAAGCCCGGCAGCGGGCTCATCGAAGAGGATGAAACGGGGCGCCCCCGCCAAGGCCATGGCGATTTCGAGTTGCCTCTGCTGGCCGTAGGAGAGAGTCGCGACCTGCTCGTCCCTGGCGTCCTCAAGGTGGACCACGCGCACGAGGTTCTCCGCGCTCGCCATCAAGGCGTCGTCGCGCCCCGGCTGCAAGAACGAAAAACGGCTGCGCGAGACGCCCACACAGGCCAGGAAAATGTTGTCCAGCACGGTGAGGCCGGTGAAGAGCAGAGAGATCTGATAGGTCCGGCGCAGCCCCCTTCGGATCCGTTCATGCGGCGGGAACTGGGTAATGTCTTCGCCGAAAAAGCGAATCGTGCCCGTGGTGGACGGAAAGTCACCTGCCACGCAATTGAAGAGCGTGGTCTTCCCGGCACCGTTTGACCCAAGCACTGCGCGCCGTTCGCTGGGCCGTACCGTGATGTCGACGTCGCTGAGCGCAGCCAGGGCCCCGAAGTACTTGGACACGCCCTTCAGTTCCAGCGCGTTAGCCGTTCCGGTCGCTCCGAGGCGTTCGGAAATCGTCGAACCGGCGTCGAGTACGGCGTTCATGGCCCTTCTCCGCCGCGACCGGTCAGCGGATCGCGCTTTCGGTCTTCACGCAATCGGTCCCACAGGCCTATGATGCCGTCCGGCGACCAGAAAACAATGGCAAGAAAGGCAACGCCGATCAGCAGTTGGAAACGTTCGCCTGCAAGCCCGAGAGTGACCAGCGCGTCGATCGCATAGGTCTTCAGGATGACGTAGATGAATGCGCCTATGAAGGGACCGACCGGATGGCGCATGCCCCCGATCACCGCGATGACCAAGATGTCTATTGCCGGTCCGATTCCGGCTGTACCAGGAGAAATCTGCGCCGACTGCCAGGTGAGCAAAATGCCTCCGATTGCCGCGAGCAATGCCGCGAAGGTGTAGGCGGCCACGCGGTGTGCGGTGACGTTGTAGCCCAGAGCCGACATGCGGCGCGGGTTGTCCCGAACACCTTGCAGCGCCAATCCGAACGGGGCGCGGGAGATGTATAGAACAACAAGATAGCCAAGCGCAGCCCAAAACAGGGTCAGGTAGTAGAACGCGGCCGGGTCACGCCAGTCCACGCCGAACAGCATCGGGGGCAGGACACCGTTGAACCCGGAGAACCCGTTGAACATCACATAGTTTTGCCGGGCGAAATAGAAGAACGCCGCCGCAATCGCGAGGGTGATCATTATCGTGTAGATTCCCTCGGTTCGCACCGCGAGCCATCCGGTCAGAGTGCCGAAGAGCATCGCGATGACCAGAGCGATCGGGATCGCGACATACCACGGCCAACCAAGTGAAATCGTGTCAATGGCAGACACCCCAAATATCGCGACCATGTACCCGCCTACACCCGCGATCGACATTTGGGCAAGGCTGACCATGCCGCCGTAACCGCCCAGGAACATCAGCCCGAGAGCGATCAAGCCCAGGATGAATGTCCAGCCAAAGATCTGGAACAGCATGAAGTCACCGGCAATTGCCGGCATGATCAGCAAGGCCAGGCCAACGACCCAATAGGCGACCGGAATGCGCTCCAGCCAGCTTCGCCCGTCGCTGGGCGCTGCATGGCTCGCTTCAACTGGGTCGAAAACCGACATTTCAGGACCGCCCCATCAGGCCTTGCGGGCGGAACGCAAGGACCCCCACCATGATCAGGAACGTCAGGACGACGGCGTACGTGGGCATGTACACGGAGCCAAACTGCTCGGCCAGCCCGATGAGCAGCGCACCAAGCGCGGCACCTGGAATGCTTCCCATCCCTCCCACGATGACCACGACCAGCGAGGCCAGCAGGAACCGTATGTCTTCGCCAGGCGCAACCGACTGGAACGTTCCTCCGACCACTCCAGCTATGCCGGCGAGACCTGCCCCGAATGCAAAGACGCCCAAGAACACGAGCTGTATGCGCGCTCCGGTGGCCGACAGCATGTCGCGGTCATCGACGCCTGCCCGTATCAGCATGCCAATCTTCGTGCGATTCAGCAGGAGCCACATGCCTACACCGATCGTTACCGCAGCGAGGAAGATCACCACGCGGACCAGCGGGTACTTCAGGTAGACAAGATCACCAGAGCGCTTTTGCGACGTGACAAGGATGGTCTCCAAGGGACCCGACAGCCAGGACGGGGCGCTGATGTTGTAAAAGTCGCCACCCCAACCCCAAAGCATCAAGTCGGCCATTATGATCGAGATCCCGATCGTCACGAGGGTCTGTCGAAGATCCTGACCTTCCATTCGTCGGAACACGCCAAGTTGCAGAAGAATGCCGAAGAGGGCGACCACGATGAATGCTGCCGGAAACGCAAGGAGCCAATAGCCCGTGAGCTCGGCGAACTCGTACCCCACGTACCCCCCAAGCAGATACAGCGAGCCGTGGGCGAGATTCACGTTGCGCATGAGGCCGAAGATCAGCGTGAAGCCGGAGGCAACAAGAAAGTACAGGCCGCCGAGCGTAATGCCGTTGAACAACGCGTTCAGGAACACCTTCTTCTTGCCAATGAGGTCGACAAGCCAGGACGGCCACAGCGCGAAAATCATCCAGATCAAGATCGCAGCCAGAATCGCGGTCACGGCAGCCCAAATGGGGTGGCGGCGCACGAAGTCTGTCATCTAATCATCCCGCAGGAAACCCCGTCCTTCAGGGCGGGGAGGAATGCGGGCTCCCGTGTTCCGTGCATCGTTGCCGTCTCCTTCATCCGTGACGTGTCGACGTGATATCCGTAGCCGTCGCCGCGCTGGACGACGCGGCAGTGCCGGTGCGAGATCCCCTGCACCGTCCCTTGCGC
>VYCX01000561.1 GCA_009843725.1 Boseongicola sp. SB0675_bin_26 | reverse complement strand
ATATAGGACGGATGGTCAAAATATGCCGAAACCGTGCGGATCGCAGGCTGCCATTTCTCTGCCATGAGCGCGCGAAAGAACTGGTCGTTCGCCGTGGCGGTCGTTGCGCCGGCATATTGGGGATACAGCGGAAAGAAGAGAATCCGGCGACAACCGAGGCCAATGAACGAACGGACCTTCGAGCGCGTCGAGGGATTGCCGTACCGCATGCAGAAGTCGACGATGACATGGTCGCCGTAGCGCTTGGCAAGCACGGACTTCATCTTGGCGGTCTGCGCCTTCGTGATCGACATGAGCGGGCTCTCGCCCGCCTCTTCGTTCCAGATCGACTTGTAGGCCGCGCCGGACGTGAAGGGCCGGCGGGAAAGGATCACGGCCTGAAGCAGCGGCTGCCACTTCCACGGCGCGTAGTCGATGACCCGGCGGTCGGAAAGAAACTCGTTCAGGTAACGCCGCATCGACCAGTAGTCGTACCCGTCCGGCGTGCCGAGATTCGCCAGAAGCACGCCGGTTCTTTCCGGCAACACCTCCGGGTGACGTGGCGGCAATTGGGCGCTGTTGTCCTTCATCGTCCGCCATCCATCACAGGCGCGCCTGCTTGTCCAGCAGCACCACGGCCCTGCCCAGGGGCAAGCTCCCGGTTCGGGCTACCGCTTCAGCCGGGATTCCGTCACGCCGAGGGCCTCGGCGAGACGGGTGTCGGCAGTGCCGGGCCGGAGCGGCCTTTGCTGGTTCGCCGAAGGTGCCCAGCCGGTCAGGAAGACCATTTCGAACGTCGCGACCAGATAGCCGTCATCGGAAAAGCTCTGTCGGTATATTCTCTCGGCTTCCCGAAAGATCTCCCGGGACGGACAGGACATGCTGCGGGACGCAAGAGCGTTGGTCTCGCCCATCCCTCGCAGGTCCGTGACCAGTCCGGCGATGTCGGGGTAGCGGACCGTCGTGCTGACGCCGTCCGCGACAGGAAGCGCAAGTCCGGCGCGCTGAAGCAGTCCGCCGAGGCTGGCAATGTCTGCCATGGGAAGGACGCGCGGGGAAAGGCCGCCTGAAAGGCGGGATTCGGCCTCGGCAAGCGACGCGCGGAGTTCGTGCAGCGTAGCGCCGCCGAACGCCACGCCCAGGAACATTCCGTCTGGCACGAGGGCGAGGCGGGCCTGGACGATCTGGCCAACCGGGTCGTCGGCCCAATGCAGGCCAAAGCAGTGAAGGGCGAGGTCGTGGCCTTCGCGGTCGAGCGCAAGTGTGGGAGTGTCGTCGATGCGCCGTGCGTCGGGGAACAGCGCCGCTATGGGTGGAGTCACGTGTCCGATCAGGACGGGAGCGCGAAAGTCCCTGTTCACGTCTGCGAGCCGCTCCCGGATCTCGAGCGCCGCCTCCGCGTGAAGAAAGTGCTCTGGCGAACGGGCCGCACGGGCGCGATGCAGCGCAAGCGCCCTCCGGTCGGTGATTTCTGGCAGGCCGGACATGGCAACGCGAAGGTAAGAGCGGATGCTGCAAATGCAACGCGCTTTTCGCCCGGAATGTTCCCCGGCGCCCCCGTTTCACGCAGGCACTGGCATGAATCGCGAAAAGCCACTACGTAGTCTTCGGTTGTCCGAGGCCTGCTGAATGAAGAGCGTCGAGATCTATACTTCGCCCCTTTGCGGATATTGCCATGCGGCAAAGCGCCTTCTGGCCGGCAAGGGCGTGCCGTTCGCCGAGGTTGACGTGGCGGGTGAGCCGGAGGCAAGGCAGGAATTGATGCGACGCGCCGGCGGCCGCCGGACGGTTCCGCAGATATTCGTCGGGGACTGCCACGTGGGCGGGTATGACGACCTGTCGGCATTGGAGCGGGCCGGGAGCCTGGATCCGCTGCTGGACGCGCAATGAAGGCGGCCCTCCTTCAACTGAACTCGTCCGATGATCCGCAGGAAAACCTGCGGACGGTATCAAGTCTCGTGGAGGACGCCGCGGAAGCCGGCGCGAGGTTCGTCCTGACGCCGGAGGTGACAAACTGCGTTTCCACGAGCCGGCCGCACCAGCGCGAAGTGCTGGCCGTCGAGGAACGGGACAAGACGCTCGCCACGCTGCGTCGCGTGGCCGCGCGGCTGGACATCTGGCTTCTGCTCGGGTCGCTGGCATTGAAGTCCGGGGACGAGAGACGGTTTCTCAACAGGTCGTTCCTGGTTTCTCCGGGTGGCGAGGTCACTGCGCGATACGACAAGATTCACATGTTTGACGTGGCGATCAGCGAGACGGAAGTCTACCGGGAGAGCGACGGGTACCGTGCAGGGGACAGGGCGGTGCTGGGGGACGTGGACGGTGTGCCGGTCGGGCTGACGATATGCTATGACCTCCGGTTTCCCTATCTCTTTCGCGGCCTTGCAAAGGCCGGCGCCAGGATTCTCACGGTGCCGTCCGCGTTTTCGTCCGATACGGGAAAGGCGCATTGGGAGGCGCTGCTTCGGGCGCGCGCGATCGAGACCGGATGCTTCGTGCTGGCGCCCGCGCAATGCGGCGAGCACGCGGCAAGCCAGGGCCGGCAAAGGACGACCCACGGACACTCCCTTGCGATCGACCCGTGGGGCCGGATCCTGTGCGATGGCGGCGCGGCGCCCGGCGTCAACCTGGTTGACCTGAACATGAACGAGGTCGATGATGCGCGGCGGCGCATTCCGTCGCTGACCAGCGAACAATTCTACATCAAGGCCTGATGCCGGACTCCCGAGACCCTGTCGACCAATTGGCCATCGCGCTGTTCAGCGAGATGTTCATGGCGGACCACCTGGTTCGGAGCCGGATTGGCAAGGCTTTGCCAAAGGGAATGGAACTCAGCCAATTCTCGATACTGCATCACCTGGCCCGATGTGGCGGAGAGCGGACCCCGGCAGACCTGGCGCGGGCCTTTCACGTCTCGCGTGGCGCAATGACAAACACGATCGGAAGACTGCAGCGGGCAGGGTTCATTCATGTCCGGCCCGACTGGGACGATGCGCGAAAGAAACTGGTCGCGATCAGTCCCTCGGGCCGCAAGGCGTGGGACATGGCCCTGGCATCGGTTGCGCCCGTTCTGGCGCAAGCGGTCAGCGCGATCGGGGAAGAGCGATTGCGGGGGGCACTGCCCGTGATGCGTGAATTGCGCCAGGGTCTCGACGAGGCGGCTAAGGACGAAGAGACGTCGTGACGTAATTCACCGAAAGGTCGCGATCCGAGAGCCGCCAGCCCCATCCGAGAGGGTCGAAGACGAAGCCGCACCGGTCGACCGGTTCAAGCCCTGCCTCGCGAAGCAGCCCGAAGAGCTCGTCCGGGGAGAGGAACCTGGACCATTGATGCGTTCCCGCAGGCAGCCACCGCAACACGTATTCCGCTCCGACAATCGCCAAGGCGAAACTCTTGGCCGTCCGGTTTATGGTCGAGCAAGTCATCAGGCCGCCTGGCTTCAGAAGGTCATGGCAGACTGCCAGGAAGGCGCCCGGATCGGGCACGTGCTCAACCACTTCCATGTTCAGGACCGCGTCGAAAGCTTCGCCCTCGTCCACGAGATCTTCGGGCGTGGCGTGACGATAGTCGATGGACAGTCCCTGCGCATCCGCATGCAGGCTGGCAACCGGGACGTTGCGTTCGGCGGCATCGATGCCAACCACCTCCGCCCCGAGACGGGCCATGGGTTCCGAAAGGAGCCCGCCGCCGCAGCCGATGTCCAGGATGCGGAGGCCGGAGAAAGGCGCTCGCCGGGCAAGGTCACGGTCGAATTCGACGGCAATCTGCGACGTTATGTAGTCCAGGCGGCAGGGGTTCAGCATGTGGAGAGGCCTGAACTTCCCGGACGGATCCCACCACTCGGCAGCCATTGCCTGGAACTTCTCGACCTCCGAAGGGTCGACTGTCGATGCCTTGGACATGTTGTCTTTCGCCGGCTCCTGCTGAAAATGTTCCGTGAATCGGCTTCCACTCCCGTATATAGGACTTTCATGGACAAACCGTCAGACCAAAAAACGGCATCGCAATACCTTTATCCGCGGATCGACCCGTACGATCAGAGAATGCTCGATGTCGGCGATGGCCATCGGCTCTATGTCGAGCAATGCGGCAATCCGAAAGGGGCGCCGGTCGTCATCTTGCACGGCGGGCCGGGCGGCGGGTGCAATCCGGCCATGCGAAGATATTTCGACCCGAACTTCTACCGGATCGTCCTCTTCGACCAGCGCGGTTGCGGACGGTCACGCCCGCATGCCAGCGTTGACAGAAACACGACCTGGCATCTGGTGCGGGACATAGAGGCGATCCGGGAGACCCTCGGCCTGGGCCGCTGGAACGTCTTCGGCGGAAGCTGGGGTGCGGCACTGGCGCTGATCTACGGGATCACCCATCCCGAACGGGTGGCGAATTTCGTTCTTCGCAGCGTCTTCCTGATGACCCAGGCCGAGCTTGACTGGTTCTATGGCGGAGGCGCGGGCGCGTTCTGGCCGGACGTCTGGTCACGCTTCACCGACATGATTCCCGAAGACGAGCGGGACGACCTGATCACCGCCTATTCGCGAAGGCTGTTTTCAGGTGACGTGAAGAGCGAGGCCCGCTTTGCGCGAGCGTGGACCAGCTGGGAGAACACCTTGGCCTCGATGCGGAACGACGGTTCGGGAAGTTCAAGCCCGTCCGAGTTCGCCCGCGCCTTTGCCCGGCTCGAGAACCACTATTTCACGAACAAGGGCTTTCTCGACCACGATGGCTGGATCGAGGCCAACCTTGACCGCATCTCCGGCATTCCGGGCTTCATCGTGCAAGGCAGGTACGACATGATATGTCCGCCGGCGGGCGCGTTCCGGCTGCACGCACGCTGGCCGGGATCGAGCCTGAGGATCGTGTCGCGGGCCGGCCACGCGCTCAGTGAACCGGGAATCAGCGCGGAACTGGTGCGCGTGACCGACGGGCTGAGAACGCGTGGCCGCACCGCAGGCGCTGACACGCTGCAAGCGTGACCGTCACCTCGTTGCATGTGGAATTGCGGACCCGCACCCACTTCCGCAGCCGCCGGGAATGCCATCCGCTCCTTCGACAGGCGCGCCGAAACCGCACTTTTTGTCCTCGCAGGGATACGGGGCGGCGAAGGCTCGGGGTCCATGTGCGAATGCGATGCGGCCTGCAAGGGACCCGGCCTTCCGGGATGTCCGGCCTTGACGGACACGTCGGGCATCGAACGGACTCAAGGGCCGCAAGCACGCCGTGAATCGGATTCGACTGAAAGGCCGGGCCCGAATCGCCCGCTGCGCTTCATCTGGCGCGCCGGTCCCGGCATGCCCAGGGGATCCCCGCAAGCGACGGCTCAATTCCATGGGCAAGGACACGCCCGCCCAAAGGCCGCCCTGAAGACTTGCACCGGTTCCGACGGGAGTGATTTCGCTATGGCGGACTGCGGTTTTCCCAGCGGTCTGAAATCAAA
>VYCX01000471.1 GCA_009843725.1 Boseongicola sp. SB0675_bin_26 | reverse complement strand
CCCGCGAGGGCAACGACCTCTATCACGAGATGATAGAATCCAACGTCATCAAGCCAGACAACCTCTCGGAAAGCCAGGTGGCGCTCGTCTACGGCCAGATGAACGAGCCTCCGGGAGCGCGCGCCCGCGTCGGCCTGACCGGCCTCACGCTCGCCGAGCAGTTCCGTGACCAGTCAGGCACGGACGTCCTTTTCTTCGTCGACAACATCTTCCGCTTCACCCAGGCAGGCTCCGAAGTGTCGGCTCTCCTGGGCCGCATTCCTTCGGCGGTGGGCTATCAGCCCACGCTTGCGACCGACATGGGCGCGCTGCAGGAACGCATCACTTCGACAAAGGCGGGATCGATCACGTCCGTGCAGGCAATCTACGTTCCTGCCGACGACCTGACCGACCCGGCCCCGGCAACGTCCTTTGCCCACCTGGATGCGACAACCGTGCTTTCGCGCGCGATTTCGGAGCTCGGCATCTATCCCGCCGTCGACCCGCTCGACTCGACGTCGCGAATCCTGGATCCGGCCATTGTCGGCGAGGAACACTACCAGGTGGCGCGTGACGTGCAGGGTGTGCTTCAGCGCTACAAGTCGCTGCAGGACATCATCGCGATTCTCGGCATGGACGAACTGTCGGAAGAGGACAAGCTGACGGTCGCCCGCGCCCGCAAGATCCAGCGTTTCCTCTCGCAGCCCTTTGACGTGGCCGAGGTCTTTACCGGCTCGCCCGGCGTGCAGGTGCCGATCGAGGACACCATCGCCTCGTTCAAGGCGGTTGTCGCCGGAGAGTACGACCACTTGCCCGAAGCGGCCTTCTACATGGTCGGCGGCATCGAGGAAGTGATCGCGAAGGCCGAGAGGCTGGCCGCCGAAGCCGCGTAGGGAGTCCGCATGTCTGGCACGATGCAATTCGACCTGGTTTCACCCGAACGCAGTCTTGCTTCGGGACAGGCCAGTTCAATCCTGATCCCCGGCGCTGACGGGGACATGGTGGCCATGCCGGATCATGCTCCGGTGGTGACCGGGCTGCGCCCGGGCATCGTCGCCGCGGAGCTCGACGGAGGCGTGCAGGAATATGTAGTGACCGGGGGCTTTGCCCAGATCACGATGGAAGGCGCGACGGTGCTCGCCGACGAAGCGCTGCCGAAAGCGGACGCCACGTCCGAGTTCCTTGACGCGCGCATTGCCGCCGCAAAGGAAAGCCATGACGGCTCGGCTGGGGCAAATGCGGACGAGGCGGCAAAGCGCGTTGCCGATCTTGAGGCGCTGAAGGGCATGCTCTGAGGTCTGCATGTGCGCCGGAAGGCAGCAGGCACGCAATGGCACATCAACCAACATTCGGGCGTTGGGCCAGGACCAATTTGATTCCGGCGATTGGCCCCATTCACCGTCCAGGAGGATCTCCGGGCCGCACTCCGTGACGGATGCGAAAGGGCATCGCAAGGTCGAAGGAGATCGCCCTGCATCGCGGTCCACGCAACAAACGGCTCGGCACAAGTCCCGCCCCGGGTCCGGCGAGCTGCAGCGCACGCCTCAATGACTGACGCCGCGCCGCGGGCCGCCGCGACCGGTGCCCGAATGTCCACCTTGCATCATGGCCGTGATCGTCATGCCCTGGCTGCAAGCCCGGAACCTACGCGGTCACGGCAGATTCCCACGCGAGCATGGCGCGCTTCACGGGCAGGCCCCAATGGTATCCGCCCAACCCGCCTGATTTCCGAAGCGCGCGATGGCACGGAATGAGCCAGGAAATCGGATTTCGTCCGACTGCGGTGCCAACGGCCCTGACGGCCTTGGGAGCGCCAATGACCCGTGCAATGTCGGAATACGTCGTCACGTGACCCGTCGGAATGTGCAGGAGCGCCTCCCACACCTTGATCTGAAAGGGTGCACCGATCAGGAAGAGCGGCACTGGCCCGTCGGTCCTGCCGCTCTTCGGAAATGCCGACGCAACCATCGGGGCAAGAACTGCAGGATCCTCTCGGTAGGATGCCTTTGGCCAACGCGCCCGCAGGTCCGCCACCGTCGCGCCCGCACCGGCTTCAGCCGCGAACCCGATGCCGCAGATCCCCCTTGCCGTCCCCATGACAAGCGCCGGTCCGAAGGGGCTGCCGAACCAGCCCCAGGAAATCTCCAGCCCCGCGCCGCCCCGTGCGTAGTCGCCGGGACTCATCGCCTCCCATCGCACGAACAGGTCGTGAAGCCGTCCCGATCCCGACAAGCCGACTTCGTCCGCGGTTTCAAGCGTCGTATGCCGCCGGGCCAGAAGCGCCTTTGCGTGATCAAGCCTCAGCCACTGCTGGTACCGCTTGGGCGAAACGCCGACCCAACGACTGAATATTCGCTGGAAATGCGTCGGGCTCATGTGCATTTCAGACGCGATTTCTTCCAGCGAGAGGTCCCGGTCGCCCGCGTCGATCAGTTCGATCGCACGTCGGACAAGCTGGTAGTGGTATCCGGTTTCCGGTTCCGACATGTCCTTCATCTTTGCATCCCTTGGCTTCCTGTCCCAGAACTTATGAATCGTCAGACAAAAGGCGACCCGCTTCTTGCGAGAAATGCTTGCCGCCAAGCCCCCGTTCCGCCAGAAACGCGGTCCATGGCCAAGCAATTGCCCTTTCAGACGCTTGTCGAGATCTTCACGCGATTCCGCGAGGCTGAAGCCGAGCCCAAAGGCGAACTTCAGCACGTCAACGCCTACACGCTTGTCGTAGCCGTGGCCCTTTCCGCCCAGGCAACGGATGCGGGCGTCAACAAGGCCACGCGCGAACTGTTCAAGGTCGCGGACACGCCCCGGAAGATGCTGGATCTGGGAGAGGCCGGCCTCATCGAACACATCAGGTCCATCGGCCTTTATCGCAACAAGGCCAAGAACGTCATGCGGCTCTCGCGCATCCTTGTCGACGAATATGGCGGCGAAGTTCCCTCCTCCCGGTCCGCCCTGCAATCCCTGCCCGGCGTCGGACGAAAAACCGCCAACGTCGTCCTGAACATGTGGTGGGGCCATCCTGCACAGGCTGTCGACACGCACATCTTCCGTGTCGGCAACCGCACGGGGATCGCGCCAGGCAAGGATGTCGATGCAGTCGAGCGTGCAATCGAGGACAACGTTCCGGCCGAATTCCAGCGCCACGCCCATCACTGGCTGATCCTGCACGGACGCTACACCTGCGTCGCACGCAAGCCGAAATGCGGCGCCTGCCTGATCCAGGATCTGTGCCAGTTCGAGGACAAGGTGGCATGAGCTACGATGTCGTTGGCATCGGCAACGCGATCGTCGACGTGATTTCGCCCGCAGACGATTCCTTTCTCGAGCACATGGGGATCGAAAAGGGAATCATGCAGCTTGTGGAGCGCGAGCGCGGCGAAAGGCTCTACGGCGCGATGAAAGACAGGGTGCAGGCCCCCGGCGGTTCGGTCGCAAACACGCTGGCGGGGCTCGGCAACCTTGGGCTCAAGACCGGATTCATCGGGCGCGTCCGGGACGATGCGCTCGGCAGGTTCTACGCATCTTCCTTGGCCGCGAACGGAACGGACTTCGTGAATGAACTGGCGGCTGGCGGAAACCTGCCGACATCCCGATCAATGATATTCGTCTCGCCGGACGGCGAACGGTCAATGAACACCTATCTCGGCATCTCGTCCGAACTGGGACCTGAAGACGTTCCGGACGAAGTGGCGGGCGCTACGAACATCCTGTTTCTCGAGGGCTATCTCTACGACAAGCCAAAGGGAAAGGAGGCGTTCGAGCGCGCGGCGCGACTCTGCCGCAACGCCGGCGGGCGGGCGGGCATTGCGCTCTCGGACCCGTTCTGTGTCGATCGGCACCGAACCGACTTTCGCCGCCTCGTTCGCGAGCTTGATTGCGTCATTGGCAATCAGCACGAATGGGAGGCGCTCTATCAGAGCGACCTTTCCGGAGCGCTGGAATCCGCAGCTGCGGATTCGGGCCTGGTGGTCGTCACACGATCAGGCGAGGACGTGATACTGGTCCGGGGCGACGAGACGGCACGCGTCCCTGTCAGTCGGGTAGTGCCGGTGGACGCGACAGGCGCGGGCGATCTCTTCGCGGCCGGGTTTCTCTACGGGTATGCGACAAACCAGACACTCGAGATCGCGGGCCGCATGGGCTGCGTGGCGGCATCTGAAGTCATCAGGCACTACGGCGCCCGGCCCGAAGCCGATCTCAAGGAACTGTTTCGGAAGAACGGCCTGATCTAAGGCCGCACGAGGTCGTGTCGTCTGCATTGAAGCCCGGAGATGGCTTCCATCCATCGTTTCAGGACGGATGACAGCCCGACCCCGACACGTTCACGCATCATCACGTCGGGCCGCCCGGACATCGAACCGCGCTTCAGGAAGCGCCATTGGCCTTCGGCTGGCACGCACGCGGCCTATGCGGCGTCCCGCGACAGCCGAACCGGCAGTTCGCGGGCCCAGGCGCTGATCGTGCCTGCCCCAAGGCAAACCACGATGTCCCCTGGTCGAGCCTCCGTGCGCACCAGGGATTCCAGCGCATCCTCGTTCTCCAGCGCACGTGCGTCCTTGTGCCCCTGAAGCGCGATCCCTTCCACAAGGTCTTCGCGAGTGGCTCCGGCAACCGGATCCTCGCCAGCACCAAACACATCGGCAATGGCCACAACGTCAGCGTCACTGAAGCAACGGCAGAACTCGTCGAACAGGGCCGATAGCCGCGTATACCTGTGCGGCTGATGTACCGCGACTATCCGCGTGCCAGGGCCGGATGCCAGCGCCTGCCTCGCCGCAGCCAGCACCGCCGCGATCTCCACAGGATGATGGCCGTAATCGTCGATAATGGTGACGCCCCCAACCTCTCCCACTTTCGTGAATCGCCGATTGACGCCCTTGAACGCCGCCAACGCTTCACGGATTTCCGAGCCCCTCATGCCCAGATGCCGTGCCACTGCCACGGCACCAAGAGCATTGCTGACGTTGTGGCTTCCTGGCATCGGCAGCGTGCAGTCCTTGACCACATGCCCGTCGGAAAGCTCCATGTCGAAACGGGCTGCAGCGTTCTCATGGCGAAGGTTTACCGCCCGCACGTCTGCTTCCGCATTGAATCCGAACGTCATGATCCGCCGGTCCGTCACCCTGTCTGCAAGCGCCCGCACCTCAGGATCGTCGGTGCAAAGAACCGCCAGTCCATAGAACGGGATGTTTGACACGAAATCCTCGAACCCCTTCTGCAGGTCCTCCATCGTCCCCCAATGCTCCATGTGCTCCGGATCGATGTTCGTCACAACTGCAATGGTCGCCGGAAGGCGGTTGAAGGTGCCGTCCGATTCGTCGGCTTCAACAACCATCCATTCGCCGCTTCCGACGCGTGCATTCGATCCATAGGCGTGAATTATGCCGCCGTTGATCACCGTCGGGTCAATGCCGCCGGCATCCAGCAGAGCCGCCACCAGCGT
>VYCX01000482.1 GCA_009843725.1 Boseongicola sp. SB0675_bin_26 | reverse complement strand
CCCGTATTCCTCGGCGGCGACGGCAATGATGAAGTCCGTGTGAGCGTCGGGCAGCGACCACTTCACCGTGCCTTCGCCCACCCCGACGCCGAAAAGACCGCCCTCCCTGATGGCGTTCGCGGCGTAGCCAAGCTGAGTGGTTGGGTCGACCTCGGTCGACAGGAACCCGTCGATGCGGCGCGCAACATGCTCGGAATTCTCGTAGGCAAGGACACCAAAGGAAACGATCAGTCCGGCAATCAGCAGAAGCAGAAGGACATGGGCGCCCCCCACGAAGTACATGACTCCCCATGCAAAGAAGATCAGGCAGGCCTGCCCGTAGTCTGGCTGCATGGCAAGGAGGGCCACAACCGTCAGGGCCAACGCGAAGGAAAGGGACTTGCCCGGGGGGCCTGCAGCCTCGTCCGACGCAGCAATCAGCCATCCCGCGAGCACGATGAAACCGGGCTTCAGGAACTCCGAGGGCTGCACCGATCCGAATCCAAGCGAATACCATCGGACTGCGCCTTTTCCAAAATCAGTGCCGAGGAACGGCAGCATGACCATGGCCCCGAAGGAGGCCAGGAAGACAAGTACCGCAATGCGCCGAACGGTCTTGGGAGCCAGGAGCGTAATCGCGAACATCGTCAGAAGCGCGACGGCTCCGAACGCCACCTGCCGTTCGAAATAGTGAAACGCCCACAATCCGTGCCGCTCGGCCAAAGGCGGGCTGGATGCAAGGCCCAGCAACAAGCCGATGCCAAACAGCGCCAGGACGCAGCCTATCGACCACTTGTCGACGGTGCGCCACCAGCGTGGAAGTATCGGCTCGCCGTTCCTGCGGAAAACCGAGCCGTAAACCATCTCCGTCATGCGTTCTGCTCGTCCGCCTGCGTGCCCGTTTGCCGGGTCTGCGCGGAAACATAGCCAATGGCGCACGCAAAATCCAGTGTGTCCGCGGAAATTCGTGGACGGCCCGCCGACCGCGAAAATTCGCCTTCGGCGCCGATCAACGCTCGTCAAGCGACCAGCTACATGCCCAATGCAAGCCTGTCGGCGAGGAAGCCCTCAATCAGGAACCGCGCGATGGATCCCTTGCGAGCCGCCTTCATGCTTGGGTCGTCACCTGCCAGAACCCGCAGCATTTGCTCGCGCGTGACCCATTTCGCGTCCTCGATTTCATCCGCCTGGACACTGATGGAATCGGTCAGCGCGATGCCATGACAACCGATCATCAAGGATGTCGGGAACGGCCATGGCTGCGAGGCGAGGTATCGTACTTCGCCCACCTCAATTCCGGCCTCCTCGCCGACCTCGCGGCGTACGGCGGCCTCGATCGTCTCGCCAGGCTCCATGAACCCCGCCAGAAGGGAGTACATTCCCTCGGGCCAGAAACCCGACCTTCCCATCAAGACCGAGTTGCCGCTGGTGATCAGCATGATGACCACGGGATCGGTGCGTGGAAAGTGCTGGCCCTCGCAGGCAGGGCAATTCCGCTGCCAACCAGCCATTGCCATCTTGCTCGGAACGCCGCAACGCGCGCAGAACCGATGCGCTTGATGCCATTCGAGAAGCGCTTTGCCGATCACGACAAGTTCGGCATCGCGGACGGACAGGCGGGTCATGTTCTGGCGCAGGTCGGCGAACGCGCATCCGTTGGCAAGTGCGGGATGTTGCTGTTCCGAAGTGTCGGTGAATGCTCCGACGCCCTCGTCGCCGCCATCCGGCGACCAGTCCGAAATGTCTCGCGCATAGCGTGGCTCGCCCTCGTCCAATCCAAGGAAAACTGCCGGCTCTCTGGCCGCATCAAATGCCTGATGACCAGCCGACAGGAAAACCGGTCGGCGGTCCTCCCTTTCCAGCAGCGGCTTGCCCCGCCAAAGCGGCAGCACGCGCCCGTCCGGAGGGTCCGCCCTCAGGTGAACGGCCCGGTCAAGACCCGAGCCGCCAAAGGTCACTGATTCCGCGCATTGCATTCCAAGTCGTTCCCTCCCGAAACCGATGTGCCACGCGGCCGGCAGATTGGCAAACGAGGGTGCAGTTGCCGCTTGACTTGCTCCGCAACGAGCGCGGCTGCCGCGCACGCCGCCCGAAAGCGGCCCGGGTCTTCGTGAAACGTGCATGGCACGAAGCCGAACACGCAAGCGTCCATCAACGCGATGATCCGACCTGGATTTCGTCCTTTCCGCGCGTCGCGACATGCATGCCAGAATCACGAAGGCAAGGAAGAACAAATGAAGCCATTAGGCCCTTGCCGGTGAAATCTTGCATCGACTTCTTGACCATGAGGCAGCATCCAGCACTTCAAGGTCCGCGAACGCCATCTCCGCATTTTTGGAATCCCTGCCAAGAAGAAATGCCAAGGCTCGCGCCATTCGACAGGACGGTGCGGTCCGCAGTCCTTGCGGAACCCGCCATCCGCTGCGCAGCAACCGGTTCCCGCATGGACTAATGACAGGCAACGGATCATTCGCAGGCTTGGCAAGAGGCGAGAGGTTGGACAACGACCCAAGCGTGGCTCGTTACGGCTGCTTCCTTCCGGACCTGACCGGGTTGGCGAGGCGCTCGCCCGCGCCAACCTCTCAAGATCACGTATAGCGCCTTCAACCGGCCCGCGCAAGGAAGCAGGAGGCCTGGGGACAGGTCGTCTCATTCGCGGTCCGAGCCCAGGGCCGCCCAAGCCCGTTGAGCGGCGGTCTCGACGGCGCAGGGCCTGACGGACCGAAGCCGCGCCAGCGCCGCATCGACATCCTCGCCAGCTTCCACCATCAGTCTCAGAAGCGCCATTCCCGCGCGCCCGCAACCACCGAAGCAATGCGCCAGAACCCGGCCGCCGCCATCAAGGGTGCGATGCGCAACCTCCGACGCCTCCAGCCAAAGTGCGCAGGTCTCGGGAGAGGGTGCTCCGAGATCGGTGACGGGCAAGTGCCGCCAAAGCACGCCGACGGCCTCAAGATCCTCACCCATGGCCGACGCACCAGCGAATTCCAGTTCGTGCCTGCCGGTCATGGTCAGGACTACATCCGCGCCCCAGGAAACGATCGTTGCCAAGTCTCTGGAACAGTTCCCGCCCCGGCCCGGCATCGGCGCGATGCCGATCATTCCATGCCCAAGCGGAAGTTCCGCGATCATGTATTCAGCCAAAACGATCCTCCGTCACTTGATCCGGGTGCTCCTCCGCCCAGTCGTTCAGAAACTCTGCCATCTCGATCTCGCCGGCGAATTCGACCTCCCGCCGCGTGAGCGGGACACCGGATTCCAAGGCAAGCCGGGCACAGGCGACGTGATCACGCTTGCGCCCTCCGGGCGCGTTTTCCGAACCATGGACTATCGTCGAAATCAGGTCCCCGCCGTACCCGTTAACGTGATCAAGGCTGACCCCCAAAGACAAAAGGTAATCCATGACGTCCGGAATCCCTTCCCAACCTGCCACTTGCACGGGCGTCAGCCCCTGCGGGTCCGGTCGGTCATGAGGAAGGCCGATTTCCACCAATGCCTTCGTGCGGCGCAGGGCGTGCGGCAGGTGGATCTGGGACCGGACCATGTCGCGGGTCGGCTCCGGCAGACGTTCAGGATCGATCCGACGCATCGCCCTGCCCGCAACCGCATCCGCAATCGCGACCTCCTCATGTCCAAGGTCGGTCCTGCAGCCCCGCGACGCCATTTCTTCGGCGGCTCCGTCATTGCCGAACATCCGCGCAAGCGCGTATGCGGTGTGTCCCCACGCAATCTCGTCCGGTTTCCCGCCTGCGTCCAGAAGCCTCGCCACGATCCGGCGCGAGCAAAGCCGCCGTGCCGCTTGATGAAGCGCCGGGATCACGAAGGGCGCCTCGCCCGAAACTTCCGGCCAGTGAATGGACTCGTTTGGATCGGCTCCGCGCTCGAGAAGCGCCTCGACCATCTCTGGATCGTTGAAATCGAGGGCGCGCGGCAGAGCGTTTGTCCGCGCGATCCGTGCACCGTGGTCCAGCAGGATCCGCAGTGCGGGCGCGCCGGCTTCGCAGGCATGATAGAGCGACTCGCCGTCATTGGGATCCGCCCCGTTTTCCAGGAGCCACGCAGCCAGTCGCAGATTCGACGCGTGCCCGACGGCACCGTAAAGCGCCGAAAGCGGATTTCCTGGCACCTGCTCGTATGAATCGTTGACGTTCGCGCCGGCCGCCTTCAACACGTCCGCCGTTGCCAGCATGTCCTCTTCCGAACCGCCGTGACGCCACCACCGGGAAAACGCCAGATGCAGAATTGGCGCTCTCGGCCCGAGCGTGGGTTCACTGACAGCTTTCGGTTCGGCGTCGAGCGCCTCGCGCACGCCCTCAACGTCGTACAAGGCACACATGATCCCGAGATTGTCCCGCCCGAGGTCCGGCGCGGCTTCCAGGAGGCGTTCGACCCGCCATCCTTGCCCGTGAAACAGCGCCATCTTGAGACGGTCGAGTTTCTCGGCCCGGTCCATGGCCCCTGCCTCGGCTGCAAACTTGAGAATCGACCAGCTTGCATATCCGGCTTCTCTTGCCAGGACGTGCAAGGCATCGGCATGGCTCATCGCCTTCGGATCGGTCCCAAGAGCCGCCTCGGCACGGGCCAGCGCATCACGATGTCCTGCCGCGCAGGCATGCCTGAGCGCGTTCGCGTCACGGCGGATGCAAATGACAGAAATCGGCATCGGATTTCTCCTTTCCGGCCCGGTGATCCGCCGAACCGGGCATGAGAAGCGCCGACGAATGTCGAGCGTCAGACTCGATCATGCCGGCATCGGCTGCCCGCGGACCCGGATGCCTCCCCGGCGGCAATGCCAGCATAGGGACGCCCTGTCCCAGGACAAGAGTGGACCCCGCCCTGTGCACGGTCTACGCTTGCCCGAACTGATTCATGCATGGCGCCCATGACTGACGGCACTGACAAGGAATACCAGGTACTGGCACGGAAATACCGTCCTGAGACCTTTGCCGACCTTGTCGGCCAGGACGCCATGGTGCGTACGCTCGGCAATGCCTTCGATGCCGAACGCATTGCTCAGGCGTTCATTCTCACGGGCATACGGGGCACCGGAAAGACCACGACGGCGCGGATCATCGCCAAGGGCATGAATTGCATCGGCCCGGACGGAAGCGGCGATCCGACAATCTCGCCATGCGGCACCTGCGAGCATTGCGTGGCCATTGCGCAGGGCCGGCATGTCGACGTTCTCGAACTGGACGCGGCCTCGCGCACTGGCGTGAACGACATCCGCGAGATCATCGAGAGCGTGCACTACCGCGCCGCCTCGGCCCGATACAAGATCTACATTCTCGACGAAGTCCACATGCTTTCGACGAGTGCCTTCAACGCGCTTCTGAAGACGCTGGAGGAGCCGCCCTCCCATGTGAAGTTCATATTCGCGACCACCGAAATCCGAAAGGTCCCGGTTACCGTCCTCTCTCGCTGCCAGCGCTTCGACCTTCGCA
>VYCX01000501.1:4899-5449 GCA_009843725.1 Boseongicola sp. SB0675_bin_26 | reverse complement strand
AGGAGGACCTTGGGGACGCCGCAGTCGAGATATTCGCGCTGGAAGTGCCCGGCATCGTGGGCCCGCTTCCGTCCGAGCTGGGACCGGCGCTCTATCGCATGAACGGCATCCTGGCCAGCCGGGAAACCACCTTTGAGAATGCCAGGGAAGAGCTTCGGCAGGAGGCCGCCCTTGATCGGGCAAGGCGACAGATCCTGGAGTTGGTGCCGGAAGTCGAGGATCTCCTCGCAGGCGGGGCAGACATGGCCATGCTCGCAGAGCGAACCGACATGAGGGAAGGCCGGATCGAGTGGAACGAGGACGTCTTTGACGGAATTGCGGCCTACACGGAATTTCGCGCAGCAGCGGCCCAGACCGGGACGAACGCGTTCCCCGAGGTAGTTGAACTGGAAGACGGCGGCATTTTCGCCATGACCGTGGACGAGATCCATGAACCTGAACTTCGTCCACTGAGTGAAGTGCGCGAAGAGGTCACTGCAGCGCTGATCCGCACCCGCACTGAAGAGGCGCTGATGGCCCAGGCGGAAGAACTTGCCGATCAACTGCGCGC
>VYCX01000501.1:0-4889 GCA_009843725.1 Boseongicola sp. SB0675_bin_26 | reverse complement strand
GGTCAGGAAATGGCCGCGCTCGATCTGGATCTGGAGTCGGACCGAGACCTTCCGCGCAACGGGTTCGTCGACGGCACGGCACCGGGTTTCATCGAGGCTCTCTTCGACATGACGCGTGACGAGATTCGAGTCCTGTCCTTCGACGGTGAGGCGTGGCTGATGCGGCTGGACACGATCACGAAACCTGATCCGGGTTCGCCGGACACTACAGCGGAACGAGATGCGTTTGCCGCGTGGATCGCGTCGGGATTGTCCGGTGGCATTCTGAGCGCCTACACTCAGGCTTTGGTCGAGCGGGCCGAAGTTGAAGTGGATCAGGCTGCACTCAATGCCGTCCACGCGCAATTGCGCTGAAATGACGCTGGAACCATCTTTCGGCGCCTTCGAGGCCGCCTACGAGCGGGATGAAAACCAGTTGGTTTACACGCGCCTCGCTGCCGACCTGGACACGCCGGTCTCTCTCATGATGCGGCTCACGGGCGCGCAGGCCCATTCGTTTCTCCTTGAGAGCGTGACCGGTGGCGAAGTGCGTGGACGCTACTCGATCATTGGAATGAAGCCGGATCTCGTTTGGCAATGCCTTGGGCAAAAGGCCCGGGTCAACCGGCATTTTCGCCACGACCCGGATGCCTTTGAAGAAGATCTTGAAGATCCGCTGACCTCGCTCAGGAAGATCATCGGCGAAAGCCGCATCAATCTGCCGACCGACCTGCCAGCCGCTTCAGCCGGACTGTTTGGCTATCTCGGCTATGACATGATTCGGCTCGTCGAGAAGTTGCCCGACATAAACCCTGACCCTGTGGGTCTTCCCGACGCAGTCCTGCTGCGTCCCTCGGTGGTCGTCGTTCTCGACGGCGTGAAGGGCGACGTGATCATAGTCTCTCCGGCTTGGGCCAATTCCGGCCTTTCAGCGCGCGCCGCGTACAACCAGGCCGCTGAGCGCGTGATGGATGCCGTCCGCGATCTTGACCGACCCCTGCCTCCTGCAGGTCGCGACTTCGGAGACGAGGTGGGGGCGCCGGAACCGGTCTCGAACGTGTCCAAGGAAGACTACATGGCTGTAGTCGAAAGGGCTCGCGAGTACATTGCGGCAGGCGACATCTTCCAGGTTGTCGCTTCGCAGAGATGGACATTGCCGTTTGCGTTGCCGCCCTTCTCGCTCTATCGCGCGCTGCGCCGGATCAACCCTTCGCCCTTCATGTTCCATTTCGACTTCGGCGGGTTCCAGGTCATCGGCGCATCGCCTGAGATCCTGGTTCGTGTCTTCGATGGCAAAGTCACCATTCGCCCCATTGCAGGCACTAGGGCACGGGGCAAGACGCCCGACGAGGATCGCGCCCTGGAAGCCGAGTTGCTGGCGGACGAAAAGGAATTGGCCGAGCATTTGATGCTCCTCGACTTGGGCCGGAACGATGTCGGTCGCGTCGCCAAGATCGGCACCGTGCGGCCCACCGAGGAATTCTCGATCGAGCGCTACAGCCACGTGATGCACATCGTTTCCAACGTCGTTGGCGAACTTTCGGAGGAGCACGACGCGCTGTCCGCCCTGCTTGCTGGGTTGCCCGCTGGCACGCTTTCAGGCGCACCAAAGGTACGGGCAATGGAGATCATCGACGAGCTCGAGCCGGAAAAGCGCGGAGTCTACGGCGGTGGTGTCGGCTATTTCAGTGCTGGCGGCGACATGGACATGTGCATCGCGCTACGCACCTCTGTCTTGAAAGACCGGAAGCTCTACATCCAGGCGGGGGGTGGCATCGTCTGGGACAGCAATCCCGAGGCGGAATGGATCGAGACGGTCGACAAGTCGGATGCCCTGAAAAAGGCTGCCGAGGACGCGGGCCGCTTCGTGCATAGCGGGAACTGAGCGTGCATTTCCGTGCCGCCACGGACAGCTCGGCGGTTCCATTGCTCCCTTCCGATACAAAGCACGAGGACAGGATCTTCCCACCGCCGGCACCGAGCAGCCATCCACGACCAGAGCGGCTTCGTCACGCCAGCAATGCCTTGGCTATGTGCCCCCATGGGCGCGCAGTTGCGTTGCGCGGAGAGCTTCGTGCAGGTCGCGGCAGTCAATTGCGGCCGGGTTCGCCATCCGGCAATGGAAGTCTCTCCGTCAAATGCGCAAATCTCCGCAGGCGCGGGAAAATTGCTTGGCGGAACCCCGTAGACAAAGACCGCGTAGGCATGTCTCGGCGCTCGCCATCCTCGCTCACGGGGGCTGACGCTCCCTCCGCGCGGGCCGCCGCCATCCGCCACGCGATGCTCGACGGCAGGGCTGCACAAAGTGCTTGACATGCCCCGCAGCAGCCTCACAGCCTCGGAGGATGGCCAGGCAGTTAGCAGTCTTATGCAGATGGGCTGAAATTGAAGCTGTAACTTGCACCGGCGGGTCATCCACGTGACACCTGCGTTCCGGAATCTTGGATCCGAACTTCGCGAGGATGTCCTTTCGGCGAAAGCCGTTCCAGCGCTATCGGCAGGTTTCACATCCGGTCTCGCTCTGCTCGTTGCCGAAGTTGCCTTCGCCAGCTTCATCTTCTCCGGCGCATTGGCACCCTATTCTTCCCAAGGCATCGGCATGATCCTGTTCGGGAACTTCGCCGCCTGCTTGATTGTTGCGCTGACGGGTGGCTATCGCGGTGCGGTTGCAGGTCTGTCTCCACCGCTCGTCGTCATCATGGCGTTGATCGCAAGCACGACGGACGGGCAAGGAAAGCCGCTGTTCATCACTGTGGCCTGTGCACTCATGATTGGCTCGTTCGCCACCGGCATTTGCTGCCTCATGATCGGACACTTTCGTCTCGCCAATCTGGTGCGCTTCATCCCCTACCCCGTCGCAGCCGGTTTCGTGTCCGGAATCGGGGGCACCGTGTGCCTGGCGGCCATTTCGCTCATGGGGGCGGGCCCGGACTGGCAGACGGCGTCCGCACTTCTGGATCCCGCCGTGCTGTGGGCATGGCTTCCGGGCACAGCGTACGGGACCGCGCTCTATTTCGCGATGAAGCGCTGGCGCAATGCGCTGATCCTGCCAGCAAGCGCGGTCGCCGCAGTTGGCGCATACCATCTCGCCCTCGGAGTCCTTGGCGTTTCCGGCGAAGAAGCGAGGGCGGCGGGCCTGCTGCTCGCGAGCACGACGGACGGAGGCCTGTGGCCCGCGCTGCTGCCTGCCGACCTGGCACTTGTGGAGTGGAGTTCGTTGGCCGCCCAAATACCCAACATTCTGACGCTTATGCTCATCGCCTTCATTTGCGTCGTCATGAACATTGCCGGGCTTGAACTTGCCGTAAATCAGGATCTCGAATGGAATCGCGAATTCAAGGCATGCGGAACTGCCAGTGTGATTGCCAGCTTCGGAGGCGCGACCGTGGCAACGCTGATCGTGCCCACGTCGCTGCGCAGCAAGCTGCTCAATGCCACCACCCGGCTTACCGGCATTGTCGCCGCATCGGTCGTCGGGTTCGCCCTTTTCCTAGGTGACGAGATGCTGGAATTCGTCCCTGCGGCCTTGGTCGGCGGCATCCTGATTTTCGCGGGTCTGGGCATGCTGGACGAAGGACTGGCCAAGAACCGCAAGCTTCTGCCTCGGGCGGAGTTTGCAATCGTTCTGATGATTTTTGCCGTGATTCTTCTATTCGGCCTGATCGAAGGCGTTGGCGCGGGCATGTTGGCCACACTCGTGTTCTTCACCGTGCGCCTCAGCCGCATTGACCTGATCGAATCCGAATTCACAGTGCGTGAACGGCGAAGCAACAAGGCGCGCAGCATACCGGACGGGGCAATTTTGTTGGAGGAAGGCGGGCGTGCGCACGTCTATCGGTTGCGCGGCTACATCTTCTTCGGCAGCGCCGACCCTCTGATCAGCCGCCTCAGAAAGACCGTTGACGGCCCTTCCCGTCCGGTCTGCCTGATGCTGGATTTCACGGCCGTTTCCGGTTTCGACTTCTCCGCAGTGAACGCGCTGTCCCGATTTCTGTGGGCAGCGAACGAAGCCGGGACGAAAGTGGTCTTGAGCGCGGTGTCCGATCAGTTGAGTTCAAGCATGAGACGAAGCCTGCCTGAACCGGCATTTGAGGAACTGATTCTGAAGCCGGACACGGACCGCGCCCTCGAATGCTGCGAGGACATCGTCATTTCGGCATGGAGGGAAGACGCGACCGCGGCAGAAGGCCAACGCACTGCCTTGCTGGAGCATGTCGGCCACAATCTCGAACGTCATCTGGAAAGGCAAATCGAATTCGAAAACTTGATGCATGAACTTCGCGACTGGCTCACGCCTTGCGAATATGCCGCCGAAGAGAGCCTGGCAGGTGCAGATGGGGCCGGGGTGCGGCTGCAATTCTTGATCTCCGGTCGAGCCTCGGCGCGCGACGGCAAGGGCCTGCGTCTGCATCAATTCGGCCCAGGCGACGCGATCGGACAAATGGATGCGTTCGGTGCGCAAACTGCCTCGGTGGTTGCAGATGAGCCGTGCCGGACGATGGCACTGACATCCTCCGCACGTCGCCGGCTGGAAACGGACGAGGAAGGGCTCGCCTTCAAGCTCTATCGATACCTGCTCGTCAAACAATTCGGATTGGAGCAGAAGGACGGCATCCCGGCTGCCATGTCCGGAGCCACGGAGCGGCCCGCGCAGCGGAACAAGGGAACGTCCCGAGCGGAAGAACCGTCACGACCGACTGGCCACCTTCGTGATCAGACGTCCTGATGTCACAAGGCTGCCGTCGCCTGAAATGACCCAGGCACACATTGAGTTTCGCCGGATATCCTTCATGGGGATCCAACGGCCGCGGACGCGAGATCCCGCTCATGACACTCTCGGATGCGACCATCAGTTTGGTTGCGAGTCTTCAGGGCACCTTTGCCAAGCCCCACGCGGGCCGCAATTGAGG
>VYCX01000524.1 GCA_009843725.1 Boseongicola sp. SB0675_bin_26 | reverse complement strand
CAGGCTCCACCTCTCAACGAAAGGACAAGACAATGGCAGTTGCCAGCCAGAACATCCGGATCCGCCTGAAGGCGTTCGATTATCGTGTGCTTGATGCCTCGACGCAGGAAATCGTGAGCACGGCGAAGCGCACCGGCGCGACCGTGCGTGGCCCGATTCCGATGCCGAACGAGATCGAGAAGTTCACGGTCCTTCGCGGCCCGCATGTTGACAAGAAATCACGGGACCAGTTCGAGATCAGGACGCACAAGCGCCTTCTCGACATTGTCGATCCGACGCCCCAGACGGTGGACGCGCTCATGAAGCTCGACCTCGCGGCAGGCGTGGACGTCGAGATTTCCGTATAGGGAGGGCGATCGGATGTTGCGCTCCGGTGTAATTGCAAAAAAGGTCGGCATGACCCGGCTTTTCATGGATGACGGGAAGCAGGTTCCCGTGACCGTGCTTCAACTGGACAAGCTCCAGGTGGTTGCGCAGCGCACGCCCGAACGGGACGGATACGCGGCCGTTCAGCTCGGGGCCGGTGCGGCCAAGGCCAAGCGAACCTCGCAGGCCATGCGCGGCCATTTCGCCGCTGCAAAGGTTGAACCCAAGCGGAAAATCGCGGAATTCCGCGTCGATCCGGAAAACCTGATCGAAGTGGGCGAGGAGATTACGGCCAACCACTATTTCGAGGGCCAGTTCGTTGACGTGAGCGGCACGTCGATCGGCAAGGGTTTTGCCGGCGCCATGAAGCGTCACAACTTTCGCGGTCTGCGTGCTTCGCACGGAGTCTCGATCAGTCATCGGTCCCATGGCTCGACCGGGCAGTGCCAGGATCCGGGACGCGTGTTCAAGGGCAAGAAAATGGCCGGCCACATGGGCGCCGCGCGCGTGACCACGCAGAATCTCCAGGTTGTCCGCACGGATGTCGATCGCGGCCTGATCATGGTCAAGGGCGCGGTTCCGGGATCGAAAGGCGGATGGGTCACCATAAACGACGCCGTAAAGAAGCCGGCGCCGGATAACGTGATGCTCCCGGCCGCGCTCAAGTCGGACGCAGCAGCTGCCGCAAAGGTCGCCGAGGAGGCTGCGGAAGCTGCCGCGGCCGAGGCAGAAGCCGCTGCGGCAGGTGTGGCAGAGGCTGAACAGGCGGCCCTTGACGCGGCGGAGGCCAAAGAGGCGAAGGTGGACAAGGTGGCGCTCGCCGAAGCCGCTGAAGCTGAAACCGCCAGTTCCGGCGTGGCGGAACGGAAGGACCGTGAAGAATGAAGCTCGACGTGATCAAGCTAGACGGCAAGAAGGCCGGGTCAGTCGACCTCGGAGACGAGATATTCGGCCTCGAACCCCGTGCCGACATCCTGCACCGTGTCGTCCGCTGGCAAAGGAACAAGGCTCAGGCCGGCACCCACAAGGTCAAGACCCGTTCCGAAACCAGCTACGCCAGGAAGAAGATCTATCGCCAGAAGGGCACGGGCGGGGCGCGCCACGGCGACCGAAATGCTCCCATCTTCCGCAAGGGCGGCGTCTACAAGGGTCCCACGCCGCGTAGCCACGCCCACAAGCTGCCCAAGAAATTCCGGAAGCTGGGTCTGCGCCACGCGCTGTCATCAAAGGCCGCAACCGGGGATCTCGTCATTCTGGACGCGGCGACCGCGAAAGAGCCCAAGGCTGGGATCCTTGCCAAGAAGGTCCGGGAACTCGGATGGCGGCGCGCCCTGATCATTGACGGTGCCGAAGTGGACCAGAACTTCGCGCTGGCCGCCTCCAACTTGCCCGATGTCGACGTGTTGCCGTCCATGGGTGCCAATGTCTATGACATCCTGAGAAGTGATACGCTTGTGATCACGAAGGCAGGTGTCGAAGCCCTGGAGGCCCGACTGAAATGAGCGCGACCCCAGAACAGTATGACGTGATCCGCAAGCCGGTCATCACCGAGAAGTCGACCATGGCGTCCGAGAGCGGCGCCGTCGTGTTCGAAGTGGCGATGAACAGCACCAAGCCCCAGATCAAGGAGGCCGTCGAAGGTCTCTTCGGCGTGAAGGTGAAGGCGGTCAACACGACCATCACGAAGGGAAAGTCCAAGCGGTTCCGTGGCACCAGCGGTCGCCGCAAGGACGTGAAGAAGGCTTACGTGACGCTTGAGGAAGGCAACACGATAGACGTAACCACCGGGCTTTGATAGAAAGCCGCGAATGCACGGCCCCCATGAAGGGGGCCGAGCTTGTTTGAAACCGGGTCGCTGACCCAAGGCAGACGGAAGACGGGAAGCATGGCACTCAAGTCGTACAAGCCAACGACGCCTGGCCAGCGAGGGCTGGTGCTGATCGACCGTTCGGAGCTTTGGAGCGGCCGGCCGGTCAAGGCCCTGACCGAGGGCTTGGCAAAGAAGGCTGGCCGGAACAATGCCGGACGGATCACGATGCGGCGTCGTGGCGGGGGCGCGAAGCGCCTTTATCGCAAAATTGACTTCAAGCGGACCAAGCGCGACATGGAGGCAGCTGTGGTCCGGATCGAGTACGATCCGAACCGGACGGCCTTTGTCGCGCTGATCGAGTACACGGATGGCGAGCAGGTCTACATCATCGCGCCGCAGAGACTCGGCGTCGGAGACAAAGTCGTCTCCGGCGACAAGGTCGACGTGAAGCCCGGCAATGCGATGCCGTTCGCGGGCATGCCCATCGGCACCATCGTCCACAACATCGAGCTCAAGCCGGGCAAGGGCGGGCAGATTGCGCGGGCAGCCGGTTCGTATGCACAGTTCGTGGGTCGCGACGGAGGCTATGCCCAGATCAGGCTCTCCTCGGGCGAACTCCGCATGGTGCGCCAGGAATGCATGGCGACGGTTGGCGCAGTCTCCAACCCGGACAATTCGAACACGAACCTGGGCAAGGCTGGACGCAACCGGAACCTCGGCAAGCGTCCAAGCGTCCGCGGCGTCGTCATGAACCCGGTCGATCACCCGCATGGCGGCGGGGAAGGCCGGACTTCGGGCGGACGCCACCCGGTCAGCCCGTGGGGCAAGCCGACCAAGGGTGCACGCACCCGCAACAAGAACAAGGCGTCGTCGAAGCTGATCCTGCGTTCGCGCCACGCCCGGAAGAAGAGGCGCTAGCACATGAGCCGTTCAGTTTGGAAAGGGCCTTTCGTCGACAGCCATGTCCTCAAGAAAGCCGAAAAGTCGCGGGAGTCGGGACGGAACGAGGTCATCAAGATCTGGTCTCGCCGATCGACCATCCTGCCGCAATTCGTCGGGCTGACCTTCGGGGTGTACAATGGCCGGAAGCATATTCCGGTTCTGGTGACCGAGGAGATGATTGGCCAGAAATTCGGCGAGTATTCCCCGACGCGAACCTATTACGGTCACGCGGCCGACAAGAAGGCGAAGAGGAAATAGGCCATGGGCAAGGGCAGGAATCCGCGCCGCGTGGCGGACAACGAGGCGATGGCAAAGACGCGAATGCTTCGCACGTCACCTCAGAAACTGAATCTGGTTGCGGCCATGATCCGTGGCAAGAAAGTCGAGAAGGCCATGTCCGATCTCGCTTTCTCGAAACGCCGGATTGCAATCGATGTAAGGAAATGCCTTCAGGCCGCAGTCGCCAATGCCGAGAACAACCACAGCCTGGACGTGGATGAACTGGTCGTGGCCGAAGCGTATGTGGGAAAGAACCTCGTGATGAAGCGTGGCCGTCCGCGGGCACGCGGTCGCTTTGGGCGGATCAAGAAGCCGTTCTCCGAGCTGACCATCAAGGTCCGCCAAGTTGAGGAGCAAGCGTAATGGGCCAGAAAGTCAATCCGATCGGAATGCGCCTGCAGATCAACCGGACATGGGACAGTCGCTGGTACGCGAACACCAAGGAATACGGGGACCTGCTGCTTGAGGACGTGGAGATTCGCGCGTTCATCAAGGAAGAGTGCAAGCAGGCGGGCGTGTCGCGCGTCATCATCGAGCGCCCGCACAAGAAGTGCCGCGTCACCGTCCACACGGCGCGGCCGGGCGTCATCATCGGCAAGAAGGGTGCGGACATCGAATCGCTGCGCCGCAAGCTTGCAGGCATGACGGAAAGCGAATTGCACCTGAACGTTGTCGAAGTGCGCAAGCCCGAACTGGATGCGCAGCTCGTGGCCGAGTCCATCGCGCAGCAGCTCGAGCGCCGGGTGTCGTTCCGCAGAGCGATGAAGCGGGGCGTGCAGAACGCAATGCGCATGGGCGCGCTGGGCATTCGCGTGAACGTTGCCGGCCGTCTGGGCGGCGCGGAAATCGCGCGGACGGAATGGTACCGGGAAGGCCGGGTGCCGCTGCATACCCTTCGCGCAGACGTCGATTACGCGCTGGCGGACGCGCCGACCCCCTATGGCATCATCGGGGTCAAGGTCTGGATCTTCAAGGGCGAGATCATGGAACATGATCCGCAGGCACGCGACCGGCGTCATCAGGAACTGCAGGATGGCCCCGCACCTCGCGGTTCGGCCCGTGGTCGCAACTAGGGAGCCAGAAAGATGCTGCAGCCAAAGCGCACGAAATTCCGCAAGATGCACAAGGGCCGCATTCATGGCGAGGCCAAGGGTGGCTCGGACTTGAATTTCGGCTCGTACGGCCTCAAGGCGATCGAGCCGGAGCGGGTCACTGCACGCCAGATCGAGGCAGCCCGAAGGGCAATGACGCGCCACATGAAGCGTCAGGGCCGCGTCTGGATTCGCATTTTCCCCGACACGCCGATTTCGGCGAAGCCAATCGAGGTCCGGATGGGAAAGGGCAAGGGTTCGGTCGACCGTTGGGCGGCAAAGGTGAAGCCCGGCCGCATCATGTTCGAGATCGACGGCGTGAACGACGCCGTCGCCCGAGAGGCCCTGCGGCTCGCCGCGATGAAGCTTCCGCTCAAGACCCGTACCGTCGTTCGCGAGGACTGGTAGTTCACGGGCCGTCCGTTCGCTTCCGGATTCAGGGATGATCAAGGACCGCGCCTGCCTGGCCCGGACCTGCGCGCGCGGTAGTGGCGTGTTCCGGGACGTCTTGGCTGAAGCCTCGGCGTCGGGATTGCGGTTTCCGGAAGCGAGGCCGGTCTCGCCATGCCCCGCCCGCCGCGCTATTGCCAGTCCATGACCACCCGCTCCCTGTTTGCCACTCGCGTCTGTCACGCGCGGCTTCCGGACGAGATTGACGTTCGGGAACTGGAGGCTTCCTGCCGTTCCATCGCCGAGGACGACGAGGCAGGGCAGCGCTGGTGCGAGGAAAACGGATTTCCCGGCTACACGAGCTATTCCAGCCTCGCGGACCTTCCCTGGCGATTCCCGGTCTTTGAGCAGGTTCGGAAAGCGCTGGACCGGCATGTCGCTGAATTTGCGAAAGAACTGGCGTTTGATCTCGATGGCAAGCCGCTTGCGCTCGAGGATCTGTGGATCAACATCCTCCCGGAAGGCGGAATCCACACGTCTCACATTCATCCTCAGAGCGTGATCAGCGGAACGATCTACGTTG
>VYCX01000003.1 GCA_009843725.1 Boseongicola sp. SB0675_bin_26 | reverse complement strand
GCTCGATCATGCCGTCGTCGACCATTTCGCGCCCGCCTCCACCGCCCTCTTCGGCAGGCTGAAAAATGACCGCGACGGTTCCATTGAAGTTCCGCGTCTCCGCAAGGTATTTCGCGGCGCCAAGGAGCATCGCTGTGTGCCCGTCATGTCCGCACGCATGCATCTTGCCTGGCGCTTTCGACGCATAGGCCAGCCCCGTTTCCTCATGGATCGGCAAGGCATCCATGTCGGCGCGCAGGCCCACCGTCTTCCCCGAAGTTCGGGTCGTGCCATGGATCAACCCGACGACTCCCGTGCGTCCGATGCCTGTCACAACTTCGTCGCACCCGAATTCCCTGAGCTTCTCCTCCACGATTCCGGCGGTGCGATGCACCTCGAAGAGCAGTTCCGGATGCGTGTGGAAATCACGGCGCCACGCGGTGATTTCGTCATGCAGTTCAGCAAACCTGTTGCGAGTGGGCATCTTGCACCTCTTCAGTTCTTTCCTGCAACTTTCGGACTTTGGTCGGGAACGCAAGCCCCTCGCCGTCACGAGCGCGTCAATCGGCCCTGCATCGGAACCACATGCGTCACTTGAGGGCGACCGACACCAAGGCTAGGTATCGCGCATGTCACTCTGGGAATACGCCAATCCGAGGAAGTTCATGGCGACAACCGACCGTCTGGTTGGACCGCTGTTCCTTTTCGCCGCACTGTGCCTCGGGACCGGGTTGACCTGGGGATTCTTCTTCGCGCCGGACGACTTCCGGCAAGGCTCGGCGGTCAGGATCATCTACCTGCATGTTCCTTCCGCGATGATGGCGATCAACGCCTGGGTCATGATGCTGGTTGCATCGCTCATTTGGCTGATCCGGAGGCATCACGTTTCGGCACTGGCCGCCAAGGCCGCCGCTCCGGTAGGCGTGTCCATGACCCTGATGGCGCTCTTCACCGGCGCGGTCTGGGGACAGCCCATGTGGGGCAGCTGGTGGGAATGGGATCCGAGACTGACTTCGTTCCTGATCCTGTTCCTCTTCTACCTTGGCTACATGGCGCTTTGGTCCTCGGTCGAGAACCCGGACACCGCTGCCGACCTGACCAGCATGCTCTGCGTCGTTGGGTCGGTCTTCGCCCTCCTCTCCCGCTACGCTGTCAACTTCTGGAGCCAGGGACTGCATCAGGCCGCAAGCCTCTCGCTGGACAGGGACGAGAACATTTCGAACGAGTTCTGGTTGCCGCTCATTGTGTCGATCACGGGATTCGTCATTCTCTTCGTCGCGCTCGTCCTCTTGCGCACTCGCTGCGAAATCCGCCTGCGCCGGGTGCGCGCGCTTGAACTGAAGGAGCGCATTTCATGATGCCGGATCTTGGAGCATACGCATTCGAGGTCGCCCTGGCATATGCGGGGTCGTTCGTGATCCTTGTCACCATCATCGGACTGAGCGTGCTGCAGGCCCTGCGCGCCAAGCGGCTCCTGGACGAAACCGAGCGCCGAATCTCCGATGCCTAGGATATCGCTGCTTGTACTGCTGCCGCTCGTGGCATTTGCGGGGCTTGCCGGGCTGTTCCTCGGCGGCATCTACCGTGAGGATCCGGAAGCCCTGCCCTCGACCCTTCTCGGGCGCAATGCGCCTGTTCTGGACGTCGTTGCGCTCAAGGAAGTGGCAGCGATCGGTCCGGACGAGTTGACGAACGGAAGCGTGACGCTGGTGAACTTCTGGGCCAGCTGGTGCGCGCCGTGCCGCATTGAGCATCCTCAGCTGATGCGCCTGAAGCACGACGGCTTCGCGATCCTTGGCGTCAACTACAAGGACGATCCGCAGAAGGCCCGGCGCTTCCTTGACGAACTTGGCAATCCATTCAAGGCTGTCGGCGCAGACCCAAGGGGACGAACTGCCATCGAATGGGGCGTATACGGAGTTCCCGAGACGTTCGTCGTCAACGGCAAGGGCAAGGTCGTCTCAAGATTTGCCGGCCCGGTGACGGAACAGATTCTGGAACGCAGGATCCGCCCTGCGGTGGAGACCGCACTGGCACGTTGAACATGCAGCCTTCGCGAGGCCATGGGTGCGGGTTTCGCCAGCGCTGCGGCCGACCGCCCGTGCCGGTCAGCCAATCGGCGGCAGAGCCGAGGACGCGAAGGCGTCACGCCGCCTCTGCAAGGTTGCGAAGCACATAGTGCAGGACGCCGCCATGCTCGACGTATTCCCTCTCGATTCCCGTGTCGATTCGACACTTCAGAGTGATCTCCTTCGAGCTGCCATCCGCGAAATCAATCCGGCAAGGCACTTCGGAAAGCGGCTGCAGATCACCTTCCAGCCTGGTGATCGTGATCGTCTCGTCGCCGGTCAACCCGAGTGACCGGCGCGTGTCTCCACCGGTGAACTCGAACGGAATGACACCCATTCCGACGAGATTTGAGCGGTGGATGCGCTCGTAGCTCTCCGCGATGACTGCCTTCACGCCCAGAAGCGCCGTGCCTTTCGCGGCCCAATCCCTTGAGGAGCCGGCACCGTACTGGGCACCTGCAACCACGACCAGGGGCGTGCCCTGCTCCTGATATGCCATCGCCGCATCGTAGATCGACATCTGCGTGCCGTCGGGACCCTTCGTGTAACCGCCCTCGACTCCGTCCAGCAGCTCGTTCCTGATACGGATGTTGGCAAACGTGCCCCGCATCATGATCTCGTGGTTCCCGCGTCTTGATCCGTAGGAATTGAACTCACGCGGCGCCACTTGCCGATCGGTCAGGTACCTGCCTGCAGGCGTCGTGTCCTTGAACGACCCCGCCGGCGAAATGTGGTCGGTCGTCACCATGTCGCCTAGAAGGGCGAGAATGCGTGCGCCTTCGACGTCGGAAATGGTTCCAGGCTCCGGCGACATGTCCCGGAAATACGGAGGATTCTGCACATAGGTCGACGTTGCCGGCCAATCATAGGTGAGGCTGTCGGTCGTCTCCACGCCGCGCCATTTCTCGTCGCCCATGAAGACGTCGGCATATCTCGACCGGAATGCATCCTGCGTCACGGTCTTCTGCACGAGCTCCGCGATCTCCTCCTGCGTTGGCCAGACGTCCTTGAGGAACACGTCCTTGCCGTCCCTGTCCTGTCCGATGGGTTCGCTGGTCAGGTCGATGTCAAGCGTCCCCGCCAGCGCATAGGCCACGACCAGAGGCGGCGAGGCCAGGTAATTCGCGCGAACGTCCGGGCTGATCCGGCCTTCGAAATTCCGGTTCCCCGAAAGAACGGCCGTGGCCACGAGATCGCCGTCCGAAATCGCCTTCGAAATCTCGGGCTGGAGCGGTCCGGAATTCCCGATGCAGGTTGTGCACCCGTACCCGACGAGGTTGAACCCGACGGCGTCCAGGTCTTCCTGAAGTCCTGCCGCGTCCAGATAGGCGCTCACGACCTGGCTGCCTGGTGCGAGCGAGGTCTTGACCCATGGCTTGCGGTTCAGCCCCAGCGCCCGCGCCTTGCGGGCGACAAGGCCTGCGCCGATCATGACATAGGGATTCGACGTGTTGGTGCAGGACGTGATCGAGGCGATCACGACCTTGCCTGATTCCATCTTGAAGTCTTCGCCCTCTACAGCGACCTCCTTGCCGACGGGACGCTTGAAGGTCTCCTTCATTTCGCGTGCAAACGCGGCCTTTGCGTCGGTGAGCGCCACGAAGTCCTGCGGTCGCCTCGGACCGGAAATGGCTGGCACGATCGTGCTCATGTCGAGACTCAGCCTGTCTGAATAGACGGTCGCGTTGTCGGTCCGACGCCACATTCCGTTCTCCTTGGCGTAGGCCTCGACCAGCGCAATCCGCTCTTCCGAACGACCGGTCTGGCGAAGGTAACGCAGCGTTTCGCCGTCGACGGGGAAGAAGCCGCAGGTCGCGCCGTATTCGGGCGCCATGTTTGCTATCGTGGCCCTGTCCGCGAGCGGCAGTCGGTCCAGCCCCTCGCCGAAGAACTCGACGAACTTGCCCACGACGCCCTTCTCGCGGAGCATTTCGACAACCTTCAGTACGAGATCCGTTCCGGTCGTGCCTTCCATCATGGACCCGGTCAGTTCGAATCCGACGACTTCCGGGATCAGCATGGAGACCGGTTGCCCCAGCATTGCGGCCTCTGCCTCGATGCCGCCGACGCCCCAGCCCAGAACGGCCAGCCCGTTTACCATGGTCGTGTGGCTGTCCGTTCCGACGAGCGTGTCGGGAAACGCCACCTCGGCTCCGTTCTGATCCCTGTCCGTCCAGATCGCCTGGGCGAGGTACTCGAGGTTCACCTGGTGGCAGATGCCGGTGCCGGGCGGAACGACCCGGAAGTTGTCGAAGGCGCTCTGCCCCCACTTGAGGAACGTGTAGCGCTCCATGTTCCGCTCGTATTCGCGGTCAACGTTCAACTGAAAGGCGCGTGGATTGCCGAATTCGTCGATCATGACCGAGTGGTCAATGACGAGGTCGACCGGGTTCAACGGATTTATCTTCTCGGCCTTGCCGCCGAGCGCCACGATCCCGTCCCGCATGGCGGCAAGATCAACCACGGCAGGAACGCCGGTGAAGTCCTGCATAAGCACGCGAGCGGGCCGATAGGCGATCTCCCGGGGATTCCTGCCGCCCTTCTCCGCCCAATCCGAAAATGCGCGGATGTCGCCGATCGTCACGGTCTTTCCATCCTCGAAGCGCAACACGTTTTCCAGAACCACCTTCAGCGATGCGGGAAGCTGGTCGAAGCTGCCAAGCCCTGCTGCCTCGGCTGCCGGGATCGAATAATGGTCCACGCTGGCGCCGCCTGCAGTGAGGGACTTTCTGGTTCCTGATGAGTCGTGGCCTACGGAAATGGGCATCTCTTCGCCTCCGTCTTGAGCTGGACAGAATTTTTGTCGGGGATACTCTTGCATTGTGGAGCGACGCAAGGCGCACGGCGCAAAATTCGTGCAAGACTGCGTGCATTCCGGCCACTAGCCTGCAAAACAAGCGAATTTCCGTCAGCGGTGGGACATTGTAACGCAGCCTCGCAAAACCTTGATTGGTGGCCGAGGCGCGGATTCGGTACTGAGATCGAGGACCAGAACGGGACTGAAGCAATGACTCGATTGATGCCGATTGCCGCCGCGCTTTGGATGGCGGCGTCCGGAATTGCAGCAGCCGGCCAGGCGGTCGTTGTGGAACTGTTCACGTCCCAAGGGTGCAGTTCCTGCCCGCCGGCGGATCGAATCCTCGGTGAACTGGCCGAGCGCGACGACGTGATCGCCCTGGCGCTGCACGTGGACTACTGGGACTACCTGGGCTGGAAGGACAAGTTCGCCATTCCGAGCCATACCAAACGTCAACGCTCATACGTGCGCGCGATCGGAAAGAACACGATCTACACCCCTCAGATGGTGATTGGCGGCCGGGACCACGTCATTGGCTCGCGGCCGATGAAAATCTCGAGACTGCTGCAGAAGCACGCCGCCCAGGATGCCCGCTTCAACGTCGTGGCCAAGCGGACTGGCGACAAGATATCCGTCGAG
>VYCX01000104.1 GCA_009843725.1 Boseongicola sp. SB0675_bin_26 | reverse complement strand
AATGCCATGTACAGCAGCACGAGCACGATGCCCGGCACGAAGGCGCCGAGGAACATTTTGCCCGCGCTCGTGGAAGCCACGTCGTAGACCGAGGGCATGGTCAATTCCCCGGTTGACCCCTTGTGCAGCGCCTTCCGCGCTGTCGACGCCTGGTCCGAGGCGCTCGCCAGCTGGTCAGCAAGTATGATGAGGACAATGGACGGCGGAATGATCTGTCCCAGCGTGCCTGAAGCGGCGATTGTTCCTGTTGCAAGCGGTTGGGAGTAATTGTTGCGCAGCATCGCCGGCAGGGAGATGAGCCCCATTGCAACCACGGTTGCGCCCACGATCCCGGTCGTGGCCGCGAGCAACGCGCCCACGAAGACGACCGAAATGCCAAGCCCTCCCGGTACCGGCCCGAAGAGGCGCGCCATGGTTACGAGCAGGTCTTCGGCGATCTTCGACCGCTGCAGCATGATGCCCATGAAAATGAAGAGAGGAATCGCGATCAGGGTATCCCGCTCGACCTCCCAGTAGACACCCCTGAGGTTCGTCACACCCGCCGTGAGCCACTGCGACGGCCCGCCAGAGTGAAAGAACGCGTCCATGTTGTCGGCAAAGACGTAGCCGGATGCCGCCGCGGCAACGATCGAAATGATCGCCGCGCCCGGGAGGGCGAAGGCGACGGGAAATCCGGAGCCCAAGGCGGCGGCCATGACGAAGATCAGCAGTGCGAGAAAGAACAGTTCCATCTGCGTTGATCCTCAATGCCCGACCGGTTCGGCATCACGGTGACCGGGTTCGTCGCGCATGTCGGCCACGGCCTCGAACATGTAACTCACGAACTGTATCAGCATGGTGATGGCGAATATCCCGAGAAACGCGGCCATCTGGTACTTGGTGTACATGCCGGCCGTCCCGGTCTGGCTGACTTCGAAGTTCCCGACCGGCGAATTTACGATGGCATTGGCCGATCCCATGCCGACCAGGATGATGACCCAGCAGGTCGACATGCCCAGCAGGATCGATCCCATGGCGTTCACCCTTCCCTTCCGGCGGACGTCAAAGCCCGCATAGAGCACGTCGACGCGTACATGGCCCTCTTCGAGGAGCGTGTAGGCCGAGGAAAAGAGGAAAAGGGCCGCATACCAGTAGCGAACGAGATCACCCATGAGCGCCTGTTCGTAGGAGAAGACGAAACGGGAGAATACAATCAGCAGTTCCGCAATCACGATCAGCAGCGCCAGCCATATGAAGCCCAGGGAGCGCGAGAAAGCCGCCACGACGAACCCGAGAATCGCCAAGGGAAAATGAATCCATGGACCGATGAAATGAGACCGTATCAGATCCTGTGCGAGTTTCTCGCCGAAGACGTACGGCAGGAGGCCCTCGACCCGGATGAAGGCGATCGTGGCATCTGCAATCCCTGTGAAGAGCACCGCGAAATAGCAACCGCGGATGAGGTAGGCGTTGAAGTCGCTGATCGCTCTCGCATCGTACCGCAATGCACGATCGGGCGTGCGCAACACCCAAAAGACCGCGAGGGCGGCAAAGAGCACGTAGACCGCGACCAGCAGCCACGCACGTCCGTCACCGCCAAATGCCTGCGTTGGCTTTGGAAAGCCCCATCCCACGACAAGCACGTTGTTGACCATGAACGCGGCAAGTATGGAAAGCATCGCCCACCCGAACACGCGCGTCACAGGTGCAGGCGTGCCCTGACGAGGCAGAATGTCTGGATCTGAAGCGGTGCTCATCGGTCGCCCTCCGACTGTCACGTACCGTGGCGCGTATCAGAATTCACGCTGCCGAACGCGCTTCCATGGAAAAAGCAGGAGCCGGCGTTCCGCCAGCTCCTGCCTTGGCTATCACCCAGTTCCGTTCAAGGCCTCATATCAGGCCAAGAATTCGGTTGCGCTGGTTCGAGAACTCGATCTCTGCCGCAGCCCGCCATGCGCCGATTTCCTTCAGCGCCGCCTGGAAGGCGTCGTTGATCTCGGCCGCAAGCGCGGAGTGATCCCGGGTTTCGGAGAAGACTTCTTCCGCGGCGTCACCAAAGGCATCCCAGACGTCCTCGTTGAACGCACGAGCCTGGACGCCGTGGTCGTTCACGAGACGTGCGAGATATGCGCCGTTGTTGGCCGACGCCTCCTCGGGCTGAGCAGCGTGTTCCTCGTAGCAGGCAGCCGTGATGAGCGCCCTCTCCCAGTCGCTCAGTCCGCCCCACCAGGAAGCGTTCATGCCGAACGTGAGACCGCCGCCCGGCTCGTGCATGCCGGCGGTGTAGTAGATCGTGGCGGCCTCGTAGAACTTCATGAAGTAGTCGTTGTAGGGGCCAACCCATTCGGTGGCGTCCACCGCGCCCGAAACGAGGTTCTCGTAGATCTGGCCGCCGGGCAGCGAGACCGTCGAAACGCCGAGCTTCGACATCACGGTTCCCCCAAGGCCAGGAATACGCATCTTCAAGCCCTGAAGGTCGTCCGGGCTGTTGATCTCCTTGTTGAACCAGCCGCCGGCCTGGGCGCCGGTCGCACCACATGCGAGAGGCTTCAACCCGAATTCACCGGAAATCTTGTCCCAGAGTTCCTGCCCGCCCTTGAACTTGATCCACGCATTCCATTCCGGCGTGGTCATCCCGAACGGCACCGAGGTGAAATAGGCAAAGCCGGGATGCTTCCCGATCCAGTAGTAGTCGGCAGCGATATAGGCCTGCGAATTGCCCGAGGACACTTCGTCGAACACGTCGAATGCACCAACGCGCTCGCCTGCCGCAAAGTATTCGGTCTGGATGGCTCCCTGGCTCAGTTCGGTAATGCGTGCAGCCAGGCGCTGGGCGCTCAGTCCAAGGCCGGGAAAGTCCCTTGGCCAGGTCGAGACGATGGTAAGGGTGCGTGCGCCTTGCGCGTTCACCATTGGCGCGGCAAGCGCGGCACCTGCCGTGCCGAGTGCAGCGGCTTTCAGAAACTTGCGACGTTGCATTGTGTGTCTTTCCTCCTGCTGTGTCGTCGTAAAGTTGTCAGGACAGGAATGCCTGTCCATGCAGGACGAGAAAGTAAAGAGAAAGCGAAGAGATGCAACCATTTCCTTTGTCGCACTCTCGGAAGGACGGTCAGCGACTCGAAGCCCCGCTTGGGCTCTCGGAAAGAGGAGGACCTCTGTCGCCAGCCTTGGCGGCGCTTAGCCGGATTCAAACTTCCTGACGAAGAAATCCACCTGTTCCGGCACGAGGGTGTCGCCACGCCCCATCGAGATCGCCTCTTCGAGCGCCTGCATCGCGCCTTCGGCCATGATCGACTTCACTCCCGCATCCCCTGCCATCTGCCTATAGTAGCCGACATCCTTTGCAGCGTTCCGCACCGAAAACGCCAGCCGGTCCGGATTGCCTTCGACGGCATACGCCTTGATGAAATCCATCATGCCCGACCCCACGGGCCCCGCGGACATGACGTCATAAACCGCCTGACGGTCGACTCCGGTCCTGTCGGCCATGGCGAATGCCTCCGCAAAGGCATTGGCCGCGCATTGCGCACAGAAATTATTGATGAGCTTTACGACGTGGCCCGTTCCTGACGGGCCGAGGTGGAAAACGTTTTCGCCCAAGTCGTCCAGCACCGGCCGGACCCTGTCGAACGCCGACCTGTCGCCCGCGCCCATGATGTTCAGAAGGCCGTCCCGGGCATGCATTGGCGTGCGCCCGAGCGGTGCGTCCAGATAGGCGCCGCCTGAAGCGGCCACCTCTTCGGCCAGCTTCCGGGTAGACCCGGGAAGGGATGTTCCGAAATCGATCACGACCGCTCCCTCTCGAAGGCCAGCAATCACGCCCTCCGGCCCGCGCATGCGGCTTTCGACCTGCGCGGACGTGCCGACGCAAAGCATGACGACATCGCAGGCTTCCGCGACGCCCCGTGCGGTGCCGACTTCCGTTGCGCCGCGCACGACCGCGGCATCCACGTTTTCGCGCGACCGGTTGGCAATCACGGTCACCGAATAGCCCTGGGATTGAAGGCGATCCACCATGGCGGACCCCATGAGGCCGAGGCCTATGAAGCCGATCGCAGGCTTGGTCATGTCCTTTCACTCCCTGTCACAAAACTGAGGATTGCTCCCGATCGAGCCATGCCGACGCTGCGCGGTAGCTGCCGCCTCGGACCGGAAATTGCAAGGCGTCCGGTTTCCGGCGGCTGCCTGCGGAACTTGCAGAGCGGTTGTAAATTCACGCCTAGCATCGACAGCGTCGCAAGCGTTTCCTTGCCGCTTGGCGGCATCCAGCCCGAAGCGGCAAGCCGCCAGTGCGGCAGTGCACGCCTGCCCGTGCCCGAAAGACTGTTGGTTGCCAGTCCTGCGACCGGCACCTTCACCGCCCTGGAATTCGCTTGGCGTCCCGACATGCCGGGCAGCAATTCCGCCGCAGGTCCTGATGACACCTCAGGTTCCGATGCGGACCATCAGTCGTCGAAAGCTGTGGATCACGCTGATCTTCGCCGGAACGGGCTCTCCAACGAGTTCAAAGCTTTCAATGCGATCTGCCAGCGCATTGAACAGGCAGTTCATTTCAAGACGGGCGAGGTGCATGCCAAGGCACGCATGCGTGCCGTGCCCGAATCCGACGTGACCACGCGTATTCCGTTCGATGTCAAAATGGTCCGGGTCCTCGAACCTTGACGGGTCGCGGTTGGCCGCGCCGAACATTATCATGGTCCGGCTCCCCTTCGGCAACTTCGTTCCGCCGACCTCTACGTCTTCTTCGACAAGGCGCGACAGGGTCTTGATCGGCGTGTTGAGCCGAACGACTTCCTCGACGGCGTTACGCACGAGCGACCGGTCCTGGCGAAGCTTGTTCCATTGATCCGGGTTTCGGGCAAACAGCATCACGCCGTACCCGATGGCCGAAATCGTCGTGTCGAGGCTGGGCGCAATGTAGTCCCGCATTAGCGAGATCGCCTTCCGGTGCTCCATCCCGGCCTCGACCGCCATGCGCGTAGCACGATTGGCCCAGCCGTCGGGGCTGAGATCATTCAGCACCTCGGGATCGTCCAGGAACTGGCGCAACTCGTCCAGGTTCTTGACGGCTGTCTCCCTGCGGTCCCGCGGATCTCCCATCAGCTCAAACGTGGCGCCGGCCCATTTCAGCATGTGCTCCTTGCCTTGGGCGCCCAGCCCCACCAAGTCACGCACGATTGCCAGCGGCAGATGCGTCGCAAGATCGCCGACGGCGTCAAACTCACGCTGCGCCACCACCCGGTCGGCAATGAATCGTGCCTCTTCCTCGATCCGGGCACGCACCTCTTCCAGCGCCTTCGGCGTAAGCGGCCCGAACGTGATGGCCCGCGTCGCATCGTGTTCGGGCGGGTCGGAATTGAGAGTGCTGCCGACGAGGAACGCGTTGACCGTGTCGTCGATCGAAACGCCCATGCCGGCGCGAAAGACCTCGTGATTGCGCAACGACGTCGACAGCGCCTCATCGCCCAAACTCGCATGCAACCGGATCCTGGGAAGCCAAACGACCGGAACTGTGGCCAGCATCTGGCGAT
>VYCX01000324.1:1546-5514 GCA_009843725.1 Boseongicola sp. SB0675_bin_26 | reverse complement strand
TCGCGCCCATGACAAGGGCGGGGGTGGACTTGTCGCAGCCTCCCATCAGGACGGCGCCATCGACCGGATGCGAGCGCAGGGCTTCCTCCACCTCGATCGCGCCCATGTTGCGATAGAGCATCGAGGTGGGCTTGAGGAGCTGCTCGGAAAAGTCGTGCACGGGCAGTTCGGCGGGCATGCCGCCCGCCTGCAGGATGCCGCGCCGAACCCAATCCGCGCGGTCCCTGAGGTGGTGGTGGCATGGCGACAGATCGGACCACGTGTTGATGATGGCAATGACGGGCTTTCCGTCCCAGTCGTCACGGGACAGGCCCATCTGCATCGCGCGGCTGCGGTGCCCCATGGATCTCAGGTCGTCTGGCCTGAACCACCGGGCGGACCGAAGGTCTTCGTATTGCTTCACGGCCAATGCATATGCTCCGTATTGGCGTTTCCAGTTGCATGCGTTTCTGCGTCCGATCCTGCCTTCGTCTTGGCCTGTTGTCCATTATGTGATCCGCTTCGGCTCAACTCAGGCTCCGGTCAGAATCTTTCGGCGAGTTCGAGAGGTCACGTCCCCGGCTTCCGGTTGCCTTGACGCGGGCGGCCAGAGTCGCCACACAGGAACGGAGGCGGGCTCTGTTCGATGTCGCCACCGGGCACGCAGGCCTGCACTTGACTGGGACTAGTCAAAAAGGGAGGAGACCATGACTGTCATCAGATCCATCCTCGGCGGCTTGGCTGTGTTTGCCGTAGGAGCAATGGCACATGCCGAAGAACTCAAGCTCGCGCATTTCGCTTCAACCAAGTACCATCTTCACGTTGAAATGTTCCTGCCGCTTGCGGAGAAGCTGGCGGAAGCGACCGGCGGAGCGACGACCATACGTGTCTATCCGGGCGGCGAGCTTGGTCCAGGTCCGGCAAAGCAGTATGACCGTGTCATCGACGGCGTGGCCGACATCGTCTACTCCCTGCCGGGCTATACGGCGTCACAGTTCAAGAAGACTCTGTTGGTCGAGGTTCCGGGCATCGTGAAGCCTGGCGTCAACAAGACCGAGGCGATCTGGGCAAACGTTGACATGCTCGACGAAGAATTCCGCCGCGTCGTGCTCTTGGGACTCTGGACGGCTGGCGACGCCATGCTGTTGATGCACGAAAAGAAGATCGAAGCGCTTTCCGATCTGGACGGCCTGAAGATCCGCGTGCCGTCCAAGAACACCGGCCGCCTCGTCGAAGCCTGGGGAGCGACCGCAGTTTCCATGCCGATCACGCAGGTCTACCAGTCGCTGGATACCGGCGTCGTGGACGGCGTTCTCGTGGACGCCTCGGTGCTGACAAGCTTCAAGCTTGGCGAAGTGATCAAGCATATCACCGTTGGCATGAACGCCACGAACTCCCTGTTCATGCTTATCATGAATCGGGACAGCTGGGAGGCGCTGGACGCAGACACGCAGGCCAAGCTGAGAGACCTGACCGGCGCCGAGATGTCCGAAGGCGGTCGAGTCACCATGACGAGTGCCTCTGAAAGGGCTCTGGAAAAGTGGGTTGCGGAAGGTGGCGAAGTCCACACGCTTTCGGCAGATGCTGCCGCCGAGTTCAATGCGGCGAGCGACAGTCTTGCGGCCGAAGTGATTGCAGAACTTGATGCCGAGGGCATCGACGCCTCTGGGTGGGCCGCCGCGTTGCGGCAGTAATGGCTGAAGATCAAAACAACTTCTCGGGCGCTTGGGGATCCCCTGAGCGCCTTCTCAAAGCGGTCGCTCTCCTGGGCGGCCTCGTCCTTTTCGGGTTGGTGCTGCTGGTCAGCGCCTCCGTGTTCGCCCGTTATGTGCTCAACCAGCCCATTCTTGGCGACCAGGAACTGGTTGAAATCGGAATGGCGCTGGTGGTCATGGCCGCGATGCCCCTCACCACATTTCAGAACGGGCACATCCGCGTGGACATCCTGGACCACAGGATCGGGGCGCTGGGCAGGTTTGTGGGCGACGTCTTTGCTCGCGTCGTCTCCTGCATCGTGCTCTTTCTCCTGGTCCGGAAGTCCTGGGACAAGATGCTGGATGCCCACGAGTACGGCGACGTGACCAACATGATAGAGATTCCGGTTTCGATTGCATATGGCGCCATTACCTTTGGCATGGGCCTTTTTGCGGTGGTTCTCGCCGTCCAGCTGGTTGGACAGTTTCTGCAAGGTGTTGCCGACTATGAGTGAAACATTGATCGGGGCCTGGGGGATCGTCGCGCTGTTCTTTTGCCTCGTCGCACGATTGCCGGTGGGTATGGCGCTTCTTGTCGTGGGGTTCGGAGGGATCTGGGTCATTGACGGCCAAAGGACGGCCATAGCAACGCTGTCGTCGGAGACCTATTCGTCGATAACAGCCTATTCGCTTTCGATCATCCCGCTCTTCGTCCTCATGGGCAACATGGCCGGAGCGGCAGGCTATTCCCAGCGGCTCTACGAGGCGGCATATGCGTGGGTGGGCCGGCTGCGTGGCGGATTGGCGTCTTCAACAGTTCTGGGCTGCGCCGCCTTTGCCGCCGTGTCAGGGTCATCCGTCGCCACTGCGGTGACCATCGGAAAGGTCGCTCTCCCCGAAATGAAGCGGTTCGGCTATGCCGACGGACTTGCAACAGGTTCAGTCGCGGCAGGTGGTACGCTTGGCATACTGATCCCGCCATCCACTGGCTTCGTGCTCTACGCGATCCTGACCGAAGAGAGTATCGGCAAGCTCTTCATCGCGGGCATCTTGCCCGGCATCCTGCTTTCGCTCCTCTTCGTGGCTGCAATCTTGACGATCACGTCGATGCGCCCCGAGTCCGGTCCGGTTGGTCCGAGCACAACTGGCAGCGAGAAACTGATGGCGTCCCTCAGATCGCTGCCGCTGATCGGAGTCATCCTGGCATCCATTGGAGGAATTTATCTTGGCGTCTTCACGCCAGTCGAAGCGGCCGGCGTAGGGGCGACCCTTGTCTCGCTTCTGGCGCTCGGGACCGGTGCCGTGAAGTTCCGCAACGTGCCCGAGATCCTGCTTGAGACGGTGACGACGACCGCCATGCTGTACCTGATCATTATCGGAGCGCATGTCTTCGGGCCGTTCCTTGCACTCACCCACATTCCCGAGACCCTTGCGTTGCAGCTTGAGGCATTCGGCCTCGGAACCTACGGAACCCTGGCCTTGATCCTGGTTGGTTACATCATTCTTGGCATGTTTTTCGATGGTCTCGCCATGCTTGTCGTCACGATGCCGGTCGTGTTCCCGATCATCGCCGGTCTCGGATTTGACCCGATCTGGTTCGGGGTGATCTGCGTTGTCGTGATCGAGATGGGCCTGATCACGCCGCCCGTCGGCATAAACGTCTTCGTTGTCAAGGGCGTCGCTGCGGGCGTTCCCATGAGCACGATCTTTCGAGGTGTCCTGCCATTCTGGGTCGCCATGGCGGTGTGCCTTGCACTGCTTGTCGCATTTCCGCAGATTGCATTGTTCCTTCCAGGACAGATGAGATGAACATGGGAATTTGGCACCAACGTATCAGTCCCTAGGCCGCACCGATCCCGACTTTCAGCACGCCGTGGAAAGGCGCGTCTCCCTGGCGGGTGCTAATCCGCCCAAAGGTTGTCGCTTCGGTTGGCGGCAGTCGAACCGGAACACGGATGCAACGACTTGGCTTGAAGCACTCTGGACCGGAGAGATGCGAGAGCACTTCAGCGACCATGCGGGCCGGAACTCGATTGCACGCATGGCAGGCGCGACTGCGAAGCGCTGGCGGCTGGTCCGGTTGCTTGCGATGCTTTGCATCCCGGGCTGGCGCGAGTTCCGGTTGACGATGCTCAACCGGATCAAGCCGGATCCGGGAGCGTCCCTGGTCCTGGCCGAACTGGTGACGTGTATCCTTGATTGCCAGGCTCCCGATCCGGCCGGCCATTCCGGTTCTGCCGGATAATTTTCACGGTACCTTATCAAGATCGCCAGGCTTGTCGGCTTTCTCGCGTG
>VYCX01000324.1:0-1536 GCA_009843725.1 Boseongicola sp. SB0675_bin_26 | reverse complement strand
ACTGAGCGACATCGCCCTCGGCGCAATGCTGGACATCCGCGACGTGGGCAATTGAAAGTCGGTTCCTTGATGGCAAGCGAGGCGAAAGGCCGGGCCGAATGCTCGCAAGATCACGCCCTTCTTTCCCGAACCTCGACCAAATTTGGCAGGAAGTCAGTGTGTTCCTTTCGTTTCTCGTGTGATGAGCACCGACCGCTTGCTCCCGGAATTGGCGACGCGCCCGGCCACTCCCTCCCATCCAGCCATTGGCCAAACGCCCCCACCGGACCTGCGAACTGGGGTGGAGTGTAGTCGGATACACCGTGCAGATCTTCCCTTGAAAGCGAGCAAGGATGTGCCTCGTACAGGTTCTTCAACACCCTTTTCGTGGGGCGGGAGAGAGGGAGTGGCTGTAGCACACGTTTCGCGATCTTGGTGCTGACGAACGATTCCTTGATGTCCGCCGTATGAGGACGGATCCGCGCTGCTTGGTTTCACAGCGACCTTCAAGCCTCTGATCGGACAGGCCGGACGGCACGAGATTGACGAGAATCGCCGTTTCGGGGGCGGATCATGGCCGGATCGGGCAGAAAACCCGGATCTGAGCGCAGATCCGGCAACAACGGCTGGCCCCACGAAGCCCACGGAGACGCGAGACCGACATCTGAGAGAGAATAATCTGGGAGAGAATAATCTGGTGAGATTGCCGGTTCCGGGCTAGACTGCTTGCCGCATGGTGGCGGATGCCGCCTTCAACACAAGGAGATTCCGATGTATTTCGTGATATTCGGTTCGGACAAGCCCGGCACGGGCCAGGAGCGGCAGGAAGCGCTCGACGGCGTCGCGTCCTATCTGAGCGAGCGTCCGGGCCATCCCGACGTGACCTATCATTGCGGTGGCCCGACTCTAGACGAAGCAGGGGCCATCAACGGCACTCTCAACATTGTCGAAGCCCCTTCGCTCGAGGCGGCGCAGGCTTTCATGGCGGATCATCCCCTGCAAAAGATGGGTCTTCTCGATGACGTCAGTGTCCGGCAACTGGACTGGAAGACAGGATGCCCGGGCTAGACACCTCGGCGTGTCTTGATCTCTCGGTGATCAAGAACAGGAACTGGCCGGGCGAGCACTGTTCCGCCCCAGAGGCCGCCGTTGACAGCGTGCTGATCAACGTCGAATTGCCGTCGCTCGCCCTGCGGCATGGCACGTCACGGCTTGGTGGCTTGTTCCTCCGCCCGGCTCGGCTCCCCAGGCCGCGGTCGTCGATTCCGCGTGGCTTGGCCCGGGCCGGACGCCAGAAACCCTTGGGACAGAGAACATGCGCATAGGCCGGGGACTTGCGGGCGCCGTGACGCTGGTCTTGTTCGCCACGGGGCTGCTTTGTTCCCTTGCGAACCGTGCCGAAGCGGAACAGATCATCCTTCGGCTGCACCACTTCAACTCGCCCAAGGCAATCGCCCACCGGCTGTTCCTGCAGCCTTGGGCCGACGAGATCGAGGAGAAGTCGGAGGGCCTGGTCAAGATACAGGTGTTCCCGGCCATGCAGCTTGGCGGCAGGCC
>VYCX01000040.1:1656-5519 GCA_009843725.1 Boseongicola sp. SB0675_bin_26 | reverse complement strand
CGTGAAGGGCATTCTCGTCAACATCTTCGGCGGAATCATGCGCTGCGACATCATCGCTGAAGGCGTCGTCGCCGCCGTGAAGGAAGTCGGCCTCAAGGTGCCGCTCGTGGTCCGCCTCGAAGGCACGAATGTCGAGGACGGCAAGCGGATCATCGACTCCTCCGGCCTCGACGTGATCGCCGCCGACGACCTGAAGGACGGAGCCGAAAAGATCGTCAAGGCCGTGAAGGGTTGAAACATGATCAAGGCGGCGGGCCGGAGTCCCGGGGGGCCTGCCGCCGCAAGACGAACCAGCCGGGCTTGAATGGGACAGTGCAGTGGCGGTACTTATCGACAGCAACACCAAGGTGATCTGCCAGGGCCTGACCGGCAGCCAGGGAACGTTTCACTCGCAGCAGGCGATTGACTACGGCACGAAGATGGTGGGCGGCGTGACCCCCGGCAAGGGCGGCCAGGAGCACATCGGCCTGCCGGTATTCCACTCGGTTCACGAGGCGCGCGCCGCGACCGGCGCCAACGCGACGGCGATCTACGTGCCGCCGCCATTTGCCGCGGACGGCATTCTCGAGGCCATCGACGCGGGCATGGAGGTTATCGTGGCGATCACCGAGGGAATCCCCGTGCGCGACATGATGAGGGTGAAGCGCGCCCTGCAGGACAGCACGTCCGTCCTCGTCGGCCCGAACTGCCCCGGCGTGATCACGCCCGAGGAATGCAAGATCGGCATCATGCCCGGCCACATCCACAAGAAGGGCTCGGTGGGTGTCGTGTCGCGGTCCGGCACGCTGACATACGAGGCCGTGAAGCAGACCACGGATGTCGGACTCGGCCAGTCCACCTGCGTCGGCATCGGCGGCGACCCGATCAAGGGAACCGAGCATGTGGACGTGCTGGAATGGTTCCTTGCCGACGAGGAGACCCGGTCGATCATGATGATCGGCGAAATCGGCGGCAGTGCCGAAGAGGACGCGGCCCAGTTTCTCAAGGACGAGGCGAGGCGGGGTCGCGCGAAGCCCGTCGCGGGGTTCATCGCCGGCAGGACCGCCCCTCCCGGCCGCCGCATGGGTCACGCGGGCGCCATCGTCGCGGGCGGCAAGGGGGGCGCGGACGACAAGATCGAGGCCATGCGCTCTGCCGGAATCATCGTTGCGGACAGCCCGTCCGGACTCGGCGAGGCCATGCTGGAAGCGATCGGGTAGCCCGATGGCACGCGGCACGTGCTTCCCGGCCCTGCTGCACCGCATCCTGCCTGTCGGGTGGCACGCGGCGGGTCCGCCCGACGCTCGCGGACCTTCTGCCGCGACCGGCCAGGGATCCCGGCCGAACATCAGTTTCCGCCCGAAACTTCACATCCGACCTGGAGGTTCGCGATGACCGAGCAATCCCCGAACGACGTCTTCAAGGCGTCCAGCTTTCTTCAGGGCCACAACGCCGCATATGTCGAACAGCTGCACGCCCGCTATGCCGGCAATCCGGACGCGGTGGACGAGGGCTGGCGCCAGTTCTTCCGCGAGCTCGGCGACGCCGAGGCGGACGCCCGGGCCGAGGCGGCCGGACCGAGCTGGGCGCGGTCCGACTGGCCGCCCGCTCCCAGCGACGAACTGACGGCCGCGCTCGACGGACAGTGGGGCGATCTCGGCCCCGCCGCACAGAAGCAGGCCGGAAACAGGATCACGGCCAAGGCTGCGGAAGCCGGCATCAGGCTCTCGGACGAACAGGTGCGCCGCGCAGTGCTCGATTCGGTTCGCGCGCTCATGCTGATCCGGGCCTACCGGATCCGAGGCCATCTCGTCGCGGACCTTGATCCCCTCGGCATGCGCGACGAGGAGCCCCACCCGGAACTCGATCCCAGGTCCTACGGCTTCACCGATGACGACATGGACCGGCAGATATTCATCGACAACGTCCTCGGGCTGGAGACGGCCTCGATACGCGAGATCGTCGCGCTCGTGAAGCGGACCTATTGCGGCACCTTCGCCCTGCAGTACATGCACATCTCCGACCCCGGGCAGGCATCCTGGCTCAAGGAGCGGATCGAGGGCCTCGGCAAGGAAATCGCCTTCACCCAGAACGGCAGGAAGGCGATCCTGAACAAGCTCGTGGAAGCCGAAGGTTTCGAGAAGTTCCTGCACGTCAAGTACACCGGCACCAAGCGCTTCGGCCTTGACGGCGGCGAAAGCCTGATCCCCGCAATGGAGCAGGTCATCAAGCGGGGCGGCGCCCTTGGTGTCGAGGAGATCGTCATCGGCATGCCGCACAGGGGTCGGCTGAGCGTCCTGGCGAACGTCATGGGCAAGCCGTTCCGGGCGATCTTCAACGAGTTCCAGGGCGGCAGCTTCAAGCCGGAGGAGGTCGACGGCTCCGGCGACGTCAAGTACCACCTCGGCGCGTCCTCGGACCGCGAGTTCGACGGCAACACGGTGCATCTGAGCCTGACCGCGAACCCGAGCCATCTCGAGGCCGTGAACCCGGTCGTGCTCGGCAAGGTTCGCGCCAAGCAGGACCAGATCAGCGACATCGCGCGCGCGAAGGTCCTGTCGATCCTCCTCCACGGAGACGCCGCCTTCGCCGGCCAGGGCGTCGTTGCGGAATGCTTCGGCCTGTCTGGCCTCAGGGGCCACAAGACCGGAGGGACGATCCACATCATCGTGAACAACCAGATCGGTTTCACGACGGCGCCGCACTTCAGCCGTTCAAGCCCCTATCCGACCGACATCGCGCTGATGGTCGAGGCGCCGATATTCCACGTCAACGGCGACGACCCGGAAGCGGTCGTGCACGCCGCGCGGGTCGCGACCGAGTTCCGGCAGAAGTTCGGCAAGGACGTGGTGATCGACATGTTCTGCTATCGCCGCTTCGGACACAACGAAGGCGACGAGCCGATGTTCACCAACCCGATCATGTACAAGCGGATCAAGAGCCACAAGACCACGCTGTCGCTCTACACGGACCGCCTCGTGCAGGACGGCCTCATTCCCGAGGGCGAGATCGAGGACATGAAGGCGGCTTTCCAGGCGCGCCTGAACGAGGAGTTCGAGGCCGGCAAGGCCTACCGGCCGAACAAGGCCGACTGGCTGGACGGGCGCTGGAGCCATCTCGACAAGGAAGGCAAGAGATACCAGCGCGGAAAGACCGCGATAAGGAAGTCGACGATGACGCAAATCGGGCGCGCGCTGACAACGGCGCCCAAGAGCTTCCCCCTTCACCGGACGGTCGACCGCCTGCTGGACGCCCGGCGCGAGATGTTCAGGACCGGCAAGGACCTCGACTGGGCCACAGGTGAGGCGCTGGCCTTCGGGTCGCTCCTGACGGAAGGCATTCCGGTCCGGCTCTCGGGCCAGGATTCAACGCGCGGGACGTTCAGCCAGCGCCATTCGGGCTTCGTCAACCAGGAGACCGAGGAACGGTACTACCCGCTGAACAACATCCGCAAGGGGCAGGCGCAGTACGAAGTGATCGATTCGATGCTCTCGGAATACGCCGTCTGCGGGTTCGAATACGGCTACTCGCTTGCCGAACCGAATTCGCTGGTCCTCTGGGAAGCGCAGTTCGGCGACTTCGCGAACGGCGCGCAGATCATGTTCGACCAGTTCGTGTCGTCCGGCGAGCGGAAATGGCTCAGGATGAGCGGCCTCGTCCTCCTGTTGCCGCACGGCTTCGAGGGCCAGGGCCCGGAGCATTCCAGCGCCCGGCTCGAACGGTTCCTGCAGATGTGCGCAGAGGACAACTGGATCGTCGCCAACTGCACGACGCCGGCAAACTACTTCCACATTCTCCGGCGCCAGATGCATCGCTCCTTCCGCAAGCCGCTCGTGCTGATGACGCCGAAGTCGCTCCTGCGCCACAAGCTGGCCGTCAGCGAC
>VYCX01000040.1:0-1556 GCA_009843725.1 Boseongicola sp. SB0675_bin_26 | reverse complement strand
TTCGTCTGGTGCCAGGAAGAGCCCAAGAACCAGGGCGCGTGGACCTACATGGAACCGAACATCGAATGGGTGCTGACACGCATCAACGCAAAGGTCACCAGGCCGAAATACGCCGGTCGCGCCACCAGCGCGTCAACGGCGGCGGGCCTCGCATCCTCTCACAAATCGCAACAAGAGGCGCTCGTGGACGAAGCGCTGACGCTGGGAAGCTAGATCATGCCAACTGAAGTTCGAGTGCCCACCCTGGGCGAAAGCGTGACCGAAGCCACCGTCGCCACCTGGTTCAAGAAACCGGGCGAGCAGGTATCGGTCGACGAGATGCTCTGCGAACTGGAAACCGACAAGGTGACCGTCGAGGTGCCGTCACCGGCAACAGGCAAGCTGGCGGAGATCGTTGCGGCGGAAGGCGCGACGGTCGCGCCGGACGCGCTGCTCGCGACCCTGAGCGCAGCCGACGGCGCAGCGCCTGCACCTGCCAAGCCGGACGCGGCGCCCGCCGCGACGACCGCAGCTTCGGCAAACGAAGCCAAGGGGGACGGACAGGCCGTCGACGTCATGGTGCCTGCGCTTGGCGAAAGCGTGACCGAGGCGACGGTATCGACCTGGTTCAAGTCGGCGGGGGACGCGGTCGCCGCCGACGAAATGCTCTGCGAACTTGAGACCGACAAGGTTTCGGTCGAGGTGCCCGCCCCGGTTGCGGGAGTCCTGGCGGAAGTCCTGAAGGGCGAAGGCGAAACCGTCGAGGCCGGCGGCAGGCTCGCCGTGATGGCGGCCGGCGATGGCGCCGCGACCGCCGCGCCCGCTGCCAAGCCGCCGGCAGGGGAGGCCGGTGCGGCGCCGGCCGCGGGACGGAAAGGCGAGGATGCCCCCTCTGCCAGGAAGATGATGGCCGAGGCGGGCCTTTCGTCCGACCAGGTCTCCGGCACCGGACGGGACGGGCGGGTGATGAAGGAGGACGTGCTGAAGGCGATCGCCGCACCCGCGCAACCGGAAGCCCCGGTCCAGGAACTGCGGGCGCCGGTCCCGGTCGAGGACGCGGCGCGGGAAGAGCGCGTCAAGATGACCCGCTTGCGCCAGACCATTGCGCGACGGCTGAAGAACGCCCAGAACACGGCCGCCGTCCTGACCACCTACAACGAGGTGGACATGTCGGCGGTGATGGGGCTCCGGCAGGAGTACAAGGACCTCTTCGAAAGGAAGCACGGCGTGAAGCTCGGCTTCATGTCCTTCTTCACGAAGGCTTGCTGTCACGCCTTGGCGGAGGTTCCGGAAGTCAACGCGGAGATCGACGGGACCGACATCGTCTACAAGAACTTCGTGCACATGGGCATCGCCGTCGGCACGCCAACCGGCCTTGTCGTGCCGGTTGTGCGCGACGCCGACCGGATGAGCTTTGCCGGCATCGAGAAGCGGATCAACGAGCTCGGCGCACGGGCGCGCGACGGCAAGCTCTCGATGGCGGAGATGCAGGGCGGAACCTTCACGATCTCGAACGGCGGCGTCTACGGCTCGCTGATGAGCTCGCCGATCCTGAACCCGCCGCAGTCCGGCATCCT
>VYCX01000029.1:3425-5546 GCA_009843725.1 Boseongicola sp. SB0675_bin_26 | reverse complement strand
GGCTGGGGCAGGGCGCATTCAAAGGCTTCGAGCACGTCCGGCCCGCCGGGTTCGCAAACCGTAATGGCGCGCATGGTCGATGGCGTGGGGCTTGTCACAGGCGCTCTCCCGGCATTCGCAATCTGCGTTTCCCTATCACTTTCGGCGGCCGGCACAACTGCGAGGTCGTGCCAAAGAGTACCGCTCTACGACACGCCTTGATTGATTCAACTGGAAGTCCGACGGCTCGAACCCCTTCGGGCACAGGCCGAGAGTTGAAACCGCCTTCGACGGGCTTGCCTCCCTCGCTCGTCCAACTGCTTGAGGCAATGGCAAATCCATCAACAGATTCTTGACGTATCATTGACTGGTAGGCAAGTTGTGCCTCCGGATTGTGCAGGCCGCCTTCGATCTTCTGTGTTTTCTGCCGCTTCTGGGAATTGCTCCGGGGTTGCGCGGCACGGCGTGAAAGCGATTACGCCTCGGTCGAAGTCGGGCAGGACGGAATCCGCCCCGCCCTCGAACGTTCTGACTGTTTGGAGCTCATTTTGCTTTCACAGCTGACATCATGTCCATAAATGCAGCTTCGATCCGCTTTGGCCTGTCGGGTGGACTATGGCCGTCTTTGAGCGTCCACATATGATCTCAGGACCGAATGAATGCGGGTCTGATAGCCCCGTCCACCTTCCTTGAAGAACTCGAGGATGTCCGCATCGATGCGCAGGTTGACGGGTTGCTTGGAGACCGGAAACTTCACTTCCGCATTGTCCCAGAAGTCGGCGGGCAACTCGACTGGTGCCGCATCCGGACGAGGGGGGCCGATCTGGCCCTCCTCTTTCATGGTTCTCAGTTCCTCAAGGGACGCTTTCCTGATATTTCCCATGTTCCTTCGCGCCTCCTTTCCATGCTGATATGACCCTGACACGGTTGCCACGCCGCGTGTGGGTGACACAGTACACCTCGCCATCAACCATACCGAGGGAGACCTCTCGAACCTCCCCACAGTCCTGCCTGTCATCGATCTTCGTCAAGATGGGCCCTTCGAAGATCAAGGTGGCATACAAGAAATCAACGCCGTGCTTCTGCAGGTTTGTCTGGCGCTGGTTTGCATCCCACTCGAAGCAGGTGATTTCCACTGGTCCTTACCTCGTCTCTGAGTGTTTCGTGATCGAAATCCATTTCAAAACTCCATCCCAAAAGATTACCAAAAAGATCGGGCACCTTGGCCCTCGCAGGACGTATACGCTAATGTAGATACATAAGCAAGCCCGAGAATCGATTCTACCGGAATCTGCAGGATCCCGCAGACCGGAGGCGTCGCGGAAAACGCAAGCCGCCCGAACGATCCAGGCCATAGAGACGGTCCGCGTCCCTCGCGCCTGCCGGCCGGCCGGAGCGCACGGGAGCGCTCAGGTGGATCACCACATCGAGGTCGGCCCTCACGTTGCGGTCCTGGTAGTGCGCCAGTATGGTCATGCAACTTGATCGGCAGGTCAGGGCGCATAAGACCCTGCAGACGGGCGTTCAACGTCACTTCGCGAATCCGGTCCGCGGTACCGGCTGTCGGGTCTTCGCCCGTCCGCTCGACCCGGACCGGGCGGACACGATGGCCCACGGCGAGGTGTTCTGCGACTGCCTGAGAGCGGCGAGCAGCGGGTGATGGCCTTCAATGGCTTCGAGCGCAACCACGAGAGGCCCAAGCGCCGCAGCCCAGCGGGGCGGCGGTCGACAGCTCCGGCTGCCGCTGCCGCACGGCCTGCCACCGTATGGGTGGATGCTGGGTCGGGGCCTACGGCCATGTCGTGCGGAAGCGCAACATCGCCGACGGGATGTCGACCAACTGCTCCTAATCGCGCCACACTTGGATACAGTCGGCCGGCGCCTTGGCGAGACCGAATCGGGGTCCGCTGCGCACGGCAGTACCAGCCCGCCGTCCGGCGAGACCGAGCCGCCCGCGATTTTCTGCACTGGAATCCAGTTCAACCCGAAACTGCCTGAACAGGGCCAAAGGGATGCATCCACTTCGAACGTGCCCTCTTGCGCCGTCGCGTGTCCGTGTGCATCACGAACCGGCGGGAAGTTGCACATGCTCGACCTCAGAGACCTTGATTGCCTGCTGGCGCTGACGCGCCATCGCCACTT
>VYCX01000029.1:0-3415 GCA_009843725.1 Boseongicola sp. SB0675_bin_26 | reverse complement strand
GAACGGAAGAAGGATTCGGGAGAGCGTCCCAAATAGCCTTAACAGGGCCAAGGGGATGCGTTCGCTTGGAACGTGCCTCTTGCACCTTCGCACGTGCATGTGCATCAGGAACTGGCGGGAAGTTGCACATGCTCGACCTCAGGGACCTTGATTGCCTGCTGGCGCTGACGCGCCATCGCCACTTCGCGCGTGCCGCGAGCGACTGCGGTCTTTCCCAGCCCGCGTTTTCCATGCGCATTCGTCAGCTGGAAGAGCGTCTGGGCATCCAGATCGTCAAGCGCGGCAACCGGTTCCACGGGCTGACCGCGGAAGGCGAGACAGTGGTGATGCACGCGCGAACCATTCTGGACAAGGTTCGTACGCTGGAGGAGGAAGTGCGCGCGGCCAAGGGCGAGGTCACGGGTGCGCTCAAGGTCGGCACCATTCCGACATCGTCGGCCTACGCCGCCTTTGCGGCCAACAGGCTTCGTTCGCGGTTCCCAGGCATTCGCCCGCGAATCGAGACGACCAACTCGCTCGCCATCCAGCAAGGAGTGGATGACGGGCGTTTCGATGCAGGACTGACATACTCGGAAGGTGCATCCACTGATCTTCTGCGCGTCGAAAAGCTGTACGACGAGCAATACATCCTGTTTGCCCCCGAGCATCTGGCGTCGCCCGGCGCAGAGACGGTCACGTGGGCGGAGGCTGCGCAAATGCCGCTCATCCTTCTCGAGCCAGAAATGCAGAACCGTCGGATTCTTGACCACGTGTTCGAGAGCATTGGCGCACACCCCGCCGTTGTCGCCGAAACAAGCGGCTTCATCGCGGCGATTGCCATGGCGCGCGAAGGAATGGGGGCAACCGTGCTTCCACAGGTTCTGGTCGACTCGCTCGGCACGCTGGGCGGCGCGGTTCTGTTGCCGATCATCGAACCGGAGGTCTCAAAGCCAGTTGCCCTTGTGACACCGAGGCGCAGCCGGGGGATCCCCGTGGTCGAAGCGCTCCGGAGCATCGTCGCGCCGACAGGGCAATAAGAATTGCCTATCAAACAATTCGATTTTTTGATTTGACGATATGTTCTCCTGAATGCAAATTGTGCCGGAACGGGAGCGCACATGGCACCTCTGGACGATCAAAAGGGCGTTTGGAAACAAGGACGTACAGGGCGAAGCAGACATACGCCCAAGGGCCGCCAGGTCGACGGGAAAGCATTGGCCGACATCCGTGCATTGCTTGGCGACCAGCCGCGTCGTCGCGACCTGCTTATCGAGCACTTGCACCTCGTGCAGGACAGGTACGGCCATCTTTCGGCAGCCCATATTGCGGCGCTTGCCGAGGAGATGCGGCTTGCCCAGACGGAAGTGTACGAAGTCGCGACATTCTATGCCCATTTCGACGTTGTGACGGAGGGTGAGGCTCCGCCGCCGGAGCTGACGGTGCGGGTCTGCGATTCACTGTCCTGTGAACTGGCCGGGTCCGAACAGCTCAGGTCGGCTCTGGAAGAGGGTCTCGATGCATCCAGGGTCCGCGTGGTCCGTGCGCCCTGCATGGGCCGCTGCGATACGGCGCCGACACTGGAACTGGGCCATAACCATGTCGACCATGCGACGCTGGAAAAGGTCCGGAAGGCAATTTCTGCCGGGCAGACCCACGCCGAGATTCCTGAATACGAGGATTTGGAAACCTACAGGGAATCAGGTGGATACGAGACGCTCTTGACATTGCGAGAGAGCGGCAGCTGGGAAGACGTGCAGCGGAAGGTCCTTGACAGCGGGCTGCGCGGGCTTGGCGGCGCCGGCTTTCCGAGCGGCAAGAAATGGGGCTTTGTCAGGGCCAATCCCGGACCGCGCTACCTGGCGGTGAACGGCGATGAAGGCGAGCCCGGCACCTTCAAGGACCGTTACTACCTTGAGCGCACGCCGCATCTCTTCCTTGAAGGCATGCTGGTGGCGGCCTGGGCCGTGGAGGCGGAAACCTGTTTCATCTATATGCGCGACGAATACCCCGCGGTTCTGGAGATCCTCCGGCGCGAAATCGCCAAGCTCGAAGCCGAGGGCATCGTGTCTCCGGGCCACATCGATCTTCGACGGGGGGCAGGTGCCTATATCTGCGGCGAGGAAAGCGCGATGATCGAGTCGATCGAAGGCAAGCGCGGACTTCCACGCCATCGTCCGCCCTTCGTGGCCGAAGTGGGCGTCTTCGGGCGCCCGACCCTCGTGCACAACGTCGAGACGCTCCATTGGGTCGCAAGGGTCTGCCGCGAAGGACCGGAATGCCTGAACGCAGTCGAAAAAAACGGGCGCACGGGCCTGCGCAGCTATTCCGTTTCGGGAAGGGTTGCAGATCCCGGCGTGTATCTTCTGCCGGCGGGATCCACCATTCTTGACGTCATTGAGGCTGCCGGCGGCATGGCAGAGGGGCACGAGTTCAAGGCATACCAGCCGGGGGGGCCGTCTGCCGGGTTGCTGCCGGCATCGCTGGACGACGTTCCGCTGGATTTCGACACGCTCCAGCCCCACGGCACCTTCATCGGGTCCGCTGCCGTGGTTGTCCTTTCGGACAAGGACAGGGCCCGCGATGCAGCGCTGAACATGCTGAAGTTTTTCGAGGACGAGAGTTGCGGCCAGTGCACCCCGTGCCGCGTGGGGTGCGGGAAGGCCGTGAAACTCATGGAGCGCGAATCCTGGGACCAGGATCTCCTGGAGGATCTTTGCCAGGTCATGGCCGACGCTTCCATCTGCGGGCTCGGGCAGGCGGCGCCCAACCCGATCCGGCTGGTCATGAAGCATTTCGGAGACGAGATATGAAGACGGTGCGTGCGACGCGAGGCCGGAACGGAGATTCGCGCCAGGAGGCGGTTGCCTGTCCAGGCATCGTGCGTCCGTGTCGCACGTCATCGAGGCGCGGGTGGCGTGTCCTTCAAGCCGATTCGGGAGCAGTCGCATGACCGTCACGTTCACCATGGACGGGGAAGAGGTCTCTGTCGAGGAAGGCACCACGATCTGGGAGGCGGCTCATGGCCGTGGCCTCACGATTCCGCATTTGTGTCACAAGCCTTCGCCGGGGTACCGCCCCGACGGCAACTGTCGCGCCTGCATGGTCGAGGTCGAGGGGGAGCGGACGCTCGTCGCGTCCTGCATAAGGCCTGTTGCCGAAGGAATGGTGGTCCGTACAGATTCAGGGCGTGCGGAAAGGTCCCGCAGGCTCGTGGTCGAACTGCTTGCAGCCGACCAGCCAAAGACGCCGCATGACAGGTCCTCGCACTTCCATGTCATGGCGAATGTGGCCGGAGTTGCGGAAAGCCGGTTTCCGCCTCTTGAGACGGGCCGCGTCCCGCTTCTTGACGACAGCCATGTTGCAATGCGCGTCAACCTGGATGCGTGCATCCACTGCAATCTCTGCGTGCGTGCCTGCCGCGAGGTGCAGGTCAACG
>VYCX01000523.1 GCA_009843725.1 Boseongicola sp. SB0675_bin_26 | reverse complement strand
CCGAGCGCGACTTCTGGCTGACGCCCGGCACGGGGGCGGACGGGGCCGGGATCGGACCGGCCTGCGGTCGGCGGCCAGCGCCGGCCTCGCCGCGGGCGAGGACGGCCTCGAGGCCGCGCTCGGACTGGAATGGCAATGGTGACCGCCACGGCGGCGGGGTCGGACAGGGCGGCTCCTCCCCGCCTGTCCGGCGCCGGTGCCGCGTAAGGGAACGGCGGGAGAGGACGGCGCCCTTGCCTGGGCGGTGCTCAGGCGGGTCGGGGACTGCCGGGATGCGTGGCGCAGGCGGGCCGCGCGCCCGGGCGCGGCGGCCGCGCCGGAGCCGGGCCCTTTCCGCATCCGCGTCCAGACGGAGGCCGACCTGGAGGCTGCCGGCTTCGAGATGCTCGCCTGGCAGGACCCCTTCGAGACGGAAAGCCCGGCAACGCCCTTCTGGCGCCAGGACGCGATGCCGGAGGGCATGCTTGATCCCGACGCGCCGCCCTTGCTACCTGACGATCGTCAAGCCGGCGCGTTGGCCTGCGACTTCCAGATCGCCCAAGGCGGTCGGATCCGTGTGAACGGGACGACTGGAGGTCAAGCCCAGGTCGCTTGGGTTCAGGCGGTCGCCGAACAGCAGCATCGCATTTGCCTGGCTGTCCCGAACCGAAGACCAGACGAGACCGTGCGCCACCGGATTGTCACGCCACGCGCGAAACGCAAGCGTGCGGCAATGTTCGTATGCCGTGTCAGACGGTCGGAAGAATTCCGCAGTGTCGATCCCCAGCCCCCTGAGCTCCGGGGTGAAGAGCGGCACGAGCTGAAGGGACGGTCCGGTCTCGAGGGAACTGATCTTGTACTTGTCGAGGTCTTCCCGTCGGACGGATTCATACTTGTCTCGAATGCCGCGAAACACCGACTCAAATGCTGCACCGTCAAGCGTTGTTGCCGCGTAGGAAGTCGGGATGCACTGCCTGCTTCCGTCGTGGAGAGGCGCGAATCGGCTCGGTCCACCCTTGCACGGATTGAACGCGTTTCCGGCGAAATCCGCTTTGTGGACCCGGTATAGCGTCGTCGACGCTGGCAGAGGATGCAGACGAGCGACATGAGCGACTTCGGGAATTCTCATCCGCTCGGGTTCTTCCTCTAGCCGACGGGCAGCTGGCCGGCTGACCTGGCCACTTCAACCACTCGGTCATTTCCGTCCCGCATCGCTTTCTCCGGGGTATTGCCGTCCAGCTCCTCCTTCGGGCTGACAAGCCAGAAGGCGCGTTGCCACGGGGTGAAATCTTTCGGCAAGGCGTCGAGAATGGCCTTCATCAGTCTCAAGGGCTGACCGTCCGCGTCAAACTGAAATTCCGGGTAGCCATACCTGCCTTGGACAGGCAGGCCGAGAATGCGTCCCCGTTTCCTCCAGGCATTGACCGTTTGGGCAGTGTTTATCCCCCTCAGCCCCGCCCGCCTATGCACCGTGGCGCTGTCCAGGACAGGGAAGTCCTTCACGAACTCTCCCCGCAGATCGGCGTTGCGCGCGTCTATCCTCGCCTCGACGGGCTGGAATGGATCGGCATCGATCAGGACGTCCAGAAGCGACTGGATTCGCTCCTCGCTCAGCTCGGAAGCGCGCCCCGACAGTTTCGCCAGGAGACTTGACAATCCCGACGGTTGATTCAGCCATCTGCCCGTCGGAACCGAAGCATGGTTCGGGTAGGAACTCGTCACCTTCCAGGTGCGCCCATCCACTACGAGCAGCACATGATCCTCCATCTCGCGTTGCGGGACGATGAGAAAGCGGGTTCTTGCGTCGCGGTCTCCCGTCGTCGCGTCGGCATCCTCATCCGCATGCAAGTGTTCGGCAATGATCTTCCAGGCACTTTGGAGCTCCTGTTCATCACGCGCAACGTGTCTCGAGGCGGGCAGTGGCCGCAGTTCGCCTTCCCTCAGCACTTCGAAAATCGGTGCGTTTCTGGTCATGCAGTCAATCTCTTGAACAGACCCGAGCTTGGGTCATCATATTACATATATGTCCTTTGTCATCAATTGTTCAATATGACGCAAGCCCAGGCATGACGCGCAGGCAGAGATGCCGGTCCCGGAGACTTGGTCAGCCCGCTTTCACTCTTGCGTAGGTGAAGAAGTGGTCATCGACGTCGGGCACGTCTTCGCGTTAACCCGCATCAGCGTCACGCCAGTCCTGTCGGCACCTCAAGCGCGCCGAAACCTGCCGCCGAAGCAAGGGAGTCCGGTACGGGCGTCACGCGGCGCCGTGATTCGCGTCGGTGCGTGACCAGGACGCGCACGGCACGCCTGGAGGCAGTCCTGGACGACCGGAGACAGGATCTGCCCGAAAAACCCCTGTAAAACCACGGAAAGACCCGAAGACTCCACGTACATGACTCGAAATGTCTGCTAGCGAAGCCGCGATCTGGTGCGCGCGCACGAAGCGACCGGGCATGGCGTGTCGTCCCCCGGGCGGGCTCGTTGGCTGAACGGCCGGTCCTGGAATCCGGCTGCCGACGATGGCCGGTCTCCGGTCGTGCGCCAGGGCCATGGTTGGGTGGAGGAGCATGTTTCGATCTTGCGCTTGTCGGACGACGCCACGCGGCGCAAGTCAGGCCCGGGTTGGTGACCTTGCCTGCAGCCTGGGCGTTTCGCGTCGGGTCCGGCGTCTTCTGCCGTCCGGCCCAGACGACACGGACCGCCAGCCTTGCGCCCCGCGAGAGCACCGGCCCCGCCTTCTGGACCACGGTTTCCGCCTCAGCATCGACGCGACCGGGCGCAGACCCGCCGACGGCGTCGCGTCAGGGCATAGCGCGACGAGGAAAGGCCTGTTCCGATGGCAAGGCATGGTGGGTCGCCACGGCAGGAATGCCTGTCGCGCGCGCGCGTCGGCCCTCGCCGCATTCCCGTGCACGCGGTCCTCCTCCGCCGCTACGCTGGCGGTCGGGTTTCGCGGGAGGCACCAGCATTGCCAGGAACCGGCTGGAGCGCCGTCTGGGTGCGGCCCTCGAGCGAACGTCGACCCGCCCGCCCGATCATCCGCCGGTGCGGCCGTCTGGATGCCCCTTGACGCGCGCTGCAAGGCCTGTTGCGTCCAAGCCCCTGGAGATTGCCGCAGAAGCGCATGAAACGGCTGTCGGAAATGCACGGCGACCTTCTGTCGCCCGTCATGATGCGTGCGCTTGCCGTCGGCGCTCTCGTGGCCGCGGTTGTCATCATTCACTGTCTTGCGCTTGCCGCGGTCATCTTCAAGGGGCCCTTGCTGCCCTATGCGGTCCAGGGCGCGGGCATGATGGTGTTCGGCGCCATGGTGTTCTGCCTGCTGATCGGCACGACGAGCAGCTTCTCGGGAATGCTCGCCTGTCCGCAGGAAATCCCGGCGACCGCGATCGCGGCGCTGGGGGCCGCGGTCGCGGCCGGTTCGGGCCTTGGGCCGGATGCCGCGTTCACGACAATGGTCGTGCTCCTGCTGCTCTCCGGCGTGATCACGGGCCTGCTCTTTTTCGCGGTCGGGCATTTCCGCCTGGCCAGCTTCTTCCGTTTCATTCCCTATCCGGTCGCGGGCGGATTCTTCGCGGGCACCGGATGCGTCCTGGTCCTGGTGTCGCTTTCGGTGATGAGCGGAGAGGCGGTGGACTGGCGGACCCTTCCCCGTCTCCTTGACGCCGAACTGGCGTGGCGGTGGGTGCCCGGAGCGGTCTACGGTCTGGTCCTCGTGATCGTCATGAATCGCGGCGGCAGCTTCATGGCCATGATGGGAAGCGTCGCGCTTGTCGCCACGCTCTACCATCTCGGATTGCTGTTTCTCGACGTTCCGGTGGAGGAAGCCCAGGCCCAGGGCCTGCTGATGTCCGGGATGGCGCGCGAGGGCGCGCTATGGCCGGCCTTCAGCGTGGACGCCCTGGCGCTTGTTGACTGGGGCCTCGTGGCAAGCCGCCTGCCGGAACTGCTTGCCGTCACCCTGGTCACGTTTCTGTGCCTGCTGGTCTACGTCAACGGCCTCGAGGTCGCGACCGGTGCCGAGATCGACCTGAACAGGGAATTCCGGGTGGCCGGCGTTGCCAACGTCCTGGCCGGCCTCGGGGGAAGCGCGCCCGGTTGCCAGTCCTTCGTCATGACGCTGCCGTGCCGGAGGCTCGACGTCGACACGCCGTGGATCGGCGTCGTCGTCGCCGCAATCCTCGGGATGTCGCTGTTCTACAGCAACGGGGTCCTGGAACTGCTGCCCATGTCCGTCATCGGCGGCGTGCTGTTCTTCATCGGCGGGGACTTGCTGCACACCTGGCTGATCCGGGCCCGCACCCGGCTGCCTGCGACAGAATACGTCATCATCGTCCTGATCGGTGCCGCCATTGCCGCCTTCGGCTTCATCGAGGGCGTCGGCGTGGGAATTCTCGCCACGCTTGTCGTCTTCGCCTTCCGCGTGAGCCGGATAGACGTCGTGCATGAGGAGTTCACGGGGCGCGAACGGTCCAGCACCAAGGTCCGGTCCATTCCTGATCGCGTGATACTGCTGGATCGTGGCGCGTCCCTGCACGCGTACATGCTGCGCGGCTACATCTTTTTCGGCAGCGCGCACCGGCTGGTCGAACGCCTCAGGCAGCCGATACGGAACGGCGCGCGCCCGGGCGTTGTCCTTCTGGACTTCGCGGCCGTCTCCGGTTGCGACTTTTCCGCCATCGACGTGCTGTGCCAGTTCGCGCGGTCCGCGAAGGCCGCCGGGTCTACGGTCCTGATCTGCGAGGCTTCGGAACAGTTGCAGGCGCACCTGCGGCAGCACCTTGCCGCTGACGAGGAAGGGGTCCTGAGATTCGAGATGGATCTGGACCACGGGCTGGAAACCGGCGAGGACGCCGTTCTCGCAGCGGCGCTGGAGGAACATGCGCAGGCCGGCGACACGGCCCGCAGCGCCTTGCTCCACCGCGTCGACGACGACCTGACGGACCATCTGGACGCACAGGCCGCCTTCGAGGACTTGATCGAGCGTCTCGAACCCTGGATCGAGCCGCGGGAGTTCGGGAAGGGTGACTTGCTTGTCGAGAGCGGCGAGTTCGCGGAGGGAGCGCACTTTCTCGTGGCCGGCGAAGTGTCCGTGCAGGATCCCTCGGGGCGGCGCCTGTACCAGTGCGCTCCGGGCGACGTGATCGAACCGTGGGCGGCACTTTCCGAGCAGGCCGCGGTCCATGCCGCGACGGCCAGGACTCCATGCCGCACGATGGTGCTGGCGGCGAACGGCATTGAATCGCTGCAAAACGAAGATGGCGAACTGGCGCAGGAACTGTTCGCCTTTCTTCTGAGGCATCGCTCGAAACTGGGCAATTCCTAGGCGCTGCCGCGGATTGGCCAGTCCGGCCGAAGTGTCCCCGGCGGCGCTGAAGCCGCCCCTGACGGAAGGAGAGGCGATCGATGTGACGGTCATGAAAAAGGGACTTGACAGAAGAGGTCTCATAAGAGGGCCCGGGAGGCGAAGGGAGGACGGGCCGACCTCGCTTCCGAACGGATCCGCTTGCGCGATCCATGATGGGTTCGGTCCGACCCGTCCTGCGGGGCCAGGCCCCGCTCCGCCGCCGCCAGGCCTG
>VYCX01000027.1:1990-5564 GCA_009843725.1 Boseongicola sp. SB0675_bin_26 | reverse complement strand
CTTTGAAATCGGCGGCACCGGCAGGACGGTCATGGAGCATATGGGCGCGATGGCGATCCGCACCGGAGACGACGCGTTCCTGCTGCTGTCTGCCAGTTCCTCTGCCGAGTCGTTCCTGCATGCCGTGGAGACATCGTACCGCTACGTGACGTAAGCGCGCGCAGACGCGGCAAGGGACCGCCAGCGGTCGCGACAGGGAATCGGTGCCTGAACTGGCTTGATCCGCTACGCCACCGACACGGTCATGCTGCCGAGGCCTTCGGCCTCCGCGATCATGGTGTCACCCCTTTCCACCGGGCCGACGCCGGCGGGCGTTCCCGAAAGAATGACGTCTCCGGCTGCCAGCTCGAAATACTCCGACAGGTAGGCGATGATCTCCGGCACCTTCCAGATCATCTGGGTCATGTCGCCTTCCTGCCGGATCTCGTCGTTCACTGTCAGCGCGATGCGGCCCGCGTCGAGATGGCCGACCTCGGACACGGGGTGAATCGGGCCTGTCGGCGCCGAGTGCTCGAACGCCTTGCCGATCTCCCACGGCCGTCCCATTTTCTTCTGGACGCCTTGCAGGTCCCGTCGGGTCATGTCCAGCGACAAGGCATAGCCGAACACGTGATCCAGCGCATCAACAACCGCGATGTCGGTGCCGCCCGACTTCAGCATCACGGCAATTTCGACCTCGTGATGGACATCCTCACTTTGCGGCGGATACGGGAAGGTTCCGGAAGGCGTGAGATTGTCGGGATTCTTCTGAAAGAAAAACGGCGGCTCGCGATCAGGGTCGTGTCCCATCTCGATCGCGTGCGCAGCGTAGTTTCGGCCTATGCAGTAGACCCGGCGGACTGGAAAGAGTGCGTCATTCGTGGCTATCGGCAGGGCCACGACAGGCGGAGCTTCGATTGCAAACTTCGGCATTGGAATCCAGGACCCCCATAGGCTTCGTCATGTCGGACACGCTTTAGCGCAGCGGCCGTTCCAAATCAATCTCAACCAATCTGGCCGCCCAAGGAATTCAATTTCACTGAAAATCATTGCGCTGGCAACGAGAATCAGGCAAATTTGAACCAATATTGGAAAATTGATCAACCAATTTGGCGAACGCATGCAGACGAAACCGGACTTCATTGATCGAGACGACGCGGTCACCGCGCTCCGGACATTCATCGCCACGGGCAGCTTCCGCCCCGGCGACAGGCTGCCGCCCGAGCGAGAGCTGACGGTCATGTTGAACATGAGCCGGAACACGCTTCGCGGTGCTCTGGACGCGCTGGAACGCGAAGGAGCGATCTGGCGCCATGTCGGCAAGGGCACGTTCGTCGCGGCCCATGGCGACAGCGCGGACACCGGCAGCCTGGCGGAACTTACCAGGCAGGTGACGCCTGTCCAGTTGATGCGGGCGCGCCTCTCGCTGGAGCCGGCGATCGCTCGCGAAGCGGCGCTCAACGCCTCGAATGTGGCGGTGATCCGTTTGAAGCTGGCCTGCGGCCGCTGTCTGGAGGCAAGGAACTGGGAAGACTACGAGGCACGGGACGATGCGTTTCACAGGATCATTGCGGAGGCGACGGACAACGTGCTGCTGCTGTCCCTGTTCAATCAGCTGAACCAGGTCCGGCGCGCCGTGGCGTGGGGCACGGTCATTCGCCAGTCGCCGCAGCCGGCGCGGGACCATCCCAGTTTCGTCGAGCATGACGCAGTCGCGACCGCGATCGAGGCGCGGGACCCGGTCGCCGCCCATGCAGCAATGCGTACGCATATCGGTTCTGTCGCGACACGCCTGTTCGGGGAGGATTGACAGCGAACCACTTGGCGGCACGGAGAAACCCGTGCCTTGAACCAGGAACATCAAGCAGACCTGCTCATCAATCTAAGGGAGGAAACACGATGAGACGCATCTTGAAGAAAGCCATGGTCACGGTGACGGCCTTGCCGTTCGCGCTCGGATTGTCGATGGCAAGTGCCGACACGATCCGAATTGCGCTGGCAGAGACTCCGTCGGACGAACTGGCCGCATTCTTCGTGGCGCTGGACCGCGCCAAGGCAAACGGCCTCGACTACGAGTGGACTGCCTTTGCCGACGAGGAGCTGGCCATCCAGGCGGTGCTCAGCGGCCAGATGCACATCGGCTTCGGCACGCCCTATGCGGCCATGCAGCGCTCGAAGGCCCCGCTGCGGATCCTGTTTCAGCTCTCAAAACTGAAGTTCTTCCCGGTCACGACAAAGAAGTACAGCAAGCTTGAGGACCTGGACGGAGAGCCGATCCTGCTGCACTCGCGCGGAGGGGGCACGGACGCGATTGCCAACGTCATCGAAAGCCGCCTGGGCATCATGTTCGGTGACCGCTCCTACGTGCCGGGCTCGGCGAATCGCGTGGCAGCACTCCTTGGAGGACGCGCCGATGCAACCATCATCGACCTGTCGAACAAGAACAAGCTGATGCGCAGCGAGGCTGGCGCGAATTTCAACGTGCTCGAAATGTTCGACGTCGAGGCCAGCGACGAAGCCCTGTTCGGCAATCTCGACTGGATCCAGCAGAACGCGGGCGACGTGCAGATTTTCGTCGATGCGCTTCTCAGCGTCTACCGCGACATGCACGAAGACCCCACCATGGTTCGCCGCGAGACCAACCCCGACGGGCCGATCGGCCAGCTGCCGGAGGAAATCCTCGCCGAACTCGACGGCTTCTATGCCGACGCGGTCGAGGCAGGTCTCTACGACCCCGACGGCGGCGGTCGCACTGCGGCCATGGCGGACCTGGAATGGTACACTGCCGCAGGCCAGCTTGAAGGTGATCCGAGCACGCTCGACATCGAGGACTTCTGGTATCTCAAGCCGCTCGACGCGGCGATGCAGTAGGCCTAGCAAGGTCGCCGCGCCTCTTGAATGGCGCGGCGACATCCAACGTCAGGACAGGATGCCAGCCCCATGATGAACCGCGCGCTTACGCTCAAGATCCTCTCCGCAGTGATCCTTTTCGGGGCTTGGGAAGTCGCCGGGCACATCCCCGTCAGCTTCGCCTTCCCGACTTTCCTGGAATCCATGGGAGCGCTCATGCGCATGATTGGCGACGGCACGATGCTCGACGCCTACGCCGAGACCCTGAGGCCATTGGCCGTAGGCATAGCCATTTCGGCGTTTCTTGGCATTGCCATCGGCGTCTGGGTAGGACTGAGCCGGTTCTTCGACTGGCTGTTCTCGCCGATCTTCATTGTCATGCAGGCAGCTCCGCTTGCGGCGCTCATTCCCCTTCTGGTCCTTGCCTATGGCATCGGCCTGACCTCCAAGGTCCTGGTCGTGTGCATCATGGCGATGCCGGTCATCGTGCTCAACACGGCGGGAGCGGTTCGCAACACCCCGGATTCGATCAAGGAAATGGGACGTTCCTATCTCGCAACGGACCTTGACGTCATCCTGAAGATCATCATTCCGGCCGCATCTCCCGTGATATTCGCCGGATTGCGCCTCGGCATTTCCGCCGGCTTCATCGGCGCCATACTGGCCGAACTCAAGATCACGCCGACGGGCGTCGGCGACATCATCACCTACAGCCGTTCCATTGCCGACTATCCCAGCATGTATG
>VYCX01000027.1:0-1890 GCA_009843725.1 Boseongicola sp. SB0675_bin_26 | reverse complement strand
GTCGGCGACATCATCACCTACAGCCGTTCCATTGCCGACTATCCCAGCATGTATGCGGCAATCTTCTCCATCATCCTTCTGGCAGTCCTGTTCCTGAACCTTCTGGAAAGGATTGAAGCCGTGCTCTTCAAAGGGAATCAACGTGGCTATGCCTCCGACTAGCGCTGCCGAGACGGGAACGGGCGCCACGGAGGACACGGCGTTCGAAATCGCTGTCTCCACGCGGAACATATCCAAGAACTTCGGCGACGTGGAAGCGTTGAACGACCTTTCGCTCGAGTTTCCGCTCGGCCAGTTGACGTCGCTCCTCGGCCCCTCGGGCTGCGGCAAGACAACGCTCCTGAAGATCATCGCCGGCCTGCTTGAACCGACGTCCGGGGAGGTCGAGGTAAACGGCCAGAAGGTCACCGGCCCGGGCCCGGACCGGGCGTTCGTCTTCCAGGACTTCGCCCTGCTGCCCTGGGCCAGCGTCTTGCGCAACGTGGCCTTCGGCCTGGAACTGCGTGGCGTGGCGCGCTCCGAGCGCGAGGCGATCGCCGAAAGCTACATCAGGCAGGTCGGCCTGGCCGGCTTCGAGAATGCCTATCCTCACGAGCTCTCAGGCGGCATGCGCCAGAGAGTCGGACTGGCACGCGCCCTTGCCGTCGACGCCGAGGTCCTGCTGATGGACGAGCCGTTCTCGGCAGTCGACGAACAGACCCGACGGAAATTCCAGGAGGACCTGCTCGGCCTCGTGCAGGACCAGAAAAAGACCTTCATCTTCGTGACCCATTCGATCGAGGAAGCGGTCTACGTCTCGGACCAGGTCGCAATTCTGCTGCCCAGACCAAGCCGCGTCTCCGAAATCATCCGCCCCTCCAGCTTCCGCGGGAAGGGTGTCGACAACATTCGCCGCGATCCCGAGTATCTCGACATTGTGGACGAGATCTGGACCTCGCTGCGCCGCTACGTGGAATGACCGATGACCCTCTTGGGATACCGCTTGCCAGGCATGTCTTCGCTGATCATCTGGGGCCTTCTGTGGGAAATTGTCGGCCAGTCCGGGCTGACGTTCTTCATCCCGCCGCTTTCGGAAGTCGTCGCGACTCTCTTCAGCGTCATTGGCACGGATGCCTTCCAGAAGGCTCTCGCAGAAACCGCCTATGCGTTCTGCGTGGGCGTTCTGTCCGCCATCTGCATCGGAATCCCGACAGGCATCCTGATGGGCAAGAACCGCCTGCTGGACGAATTGCTGCTGCCATGGGTGAACGTGTTCCTGAGCGCGCCGCTGACGGCTCTTGTGCCGGTTCTCATGGTCCTGTTCGGCTTCGGCATGAGAGCCATCATCATCACGACGACGCTGTTTGCCATCTGGATCATCATTCTCAACGCCCGTGCAGGCGTGAAGCAGATCAACCGGTCATTGGTGGACATGGCGCGGAGCTTCGGCGCCTCCCCGATGGACGCGTTCTTCAAGGTGTACCTGTGGGCCGCGCTTCCGGAGATTCTCGGCGGCATACGAATCGGCATCATTCGCGCCGTCAAGGGCGTCATCATCGGGCAACTGCTGATTTCCATCGTCGGCTTCGGCGCATTGTTCGAGCTCTACGCAGCGAATTTCCTGATGGGGCATTTCTGGGCCGTACTGATCGTCCTGTTTGCGCTCGCATTCACGATTTCGGAGATTCTGGCCTATCTTGAGCGCAGGGTTTCATATTACGCCGCCAAACGGTAACGCGCCACGATCAGGTCGACGCACTCTTCCCATTCGCCGGACCGCCGCCCACGGGACCTGGGATGCGGATTGAGCGTTCATGTCCTGCTTGATCTCATGCAGCGAGCGCGGGCGGCCACGGAGATGTCCGGAAGAAGGCTGAACGTCGTCCGGCAGTCTCGGCAGTGGAGCAGGGT
>VYCX01000295.1:1967-5574 GCA_009843725.1 Boseongicola sp. SB0675_bin_26 | reverse complement strand
CGATCGCGATGGTGACGCCCTGGCCGAAATGGCCGCGCGCGTAGGCCTCGTGGGCGGAGATCGCGTCCAGCCCCCAGTGCCCCAGGTACTCGGCGGTGCGCCAGTTGCGGCCGTCGGGCGCGGCGGGGGCGCCAAGCGCCGTCGCGCGGAAGTCGAGGCCCGTCGGATTCGCCGAGCTGGGCGCCGGCGGGGGCGTCGGTCCTCCCTCCTGGTGCGGCACCGAGCCTTCCCCGACCGGCGATCCGCCGCCGCAGGCGGCGAGAAGCCCGGCGAAGGCGGCGGCAAGTGCATTCAGCTTCATGCGGTTCCCGTTCATGTCAGCTCCTTTTGCACACCTCGCCCGCCGTTCCCCGGCCCTCTCCGGAAGGCCTGCCTTGCAGGCTGGCGGCGGCTTGCGCATTCCGACCTCCTTCCGCCGCCCTGCCGCATGGTCACGTCCCCTTCCTGCGGTGTCCGCGCGCTGCAGCGGGCAGTTGGCCACATAGAATGCATTCATGAGAATAGCATGAACACCCTGAAGATACCATAACGGCATCCTGAAACGCCATATGTCGCATTGAGACATGCAGAAATCATGCTGGCTTGCAATCGTGCCCGAATCAAGCATTGAATCGGGCATCCCCGAATCCGTCGCCACGGCGATCGCGGAACCGAGGGAGGGAGACAGGACTGCAAAGGTGCCGCGCGCGCACCGGGACAACCCGGGCGAAGCGCGCGGCGAGAGGCGCGAGCGGGAGGATGGATTCGGACACCGGCACACAACCGGGCGGTTCGGCAACCAAGGAGAGATCAATTGAAGTATCGTCATGCAACACCCCTGGCCCTTGCGGCATTCGGATTCCTGGCAGCCTGCGGGGGGGCGGCGACGCGACGACTGAAGACGGCGCCGCACCCGAAACCCTGCCTGAAACGGCCCTGTTCAGCGCCGAGACGGTGTCCCGGCTCCAGATGCTCACGAACGCCGGGCCGTTCGAGGGTCTCACGGAGGAGGAACGCGAAGCGAGGGATGCCCAGGACAGGAGGGGAGAGCAGGTCTCGTGGTTCGTCGACCCCACTGAAGAACGCTACGACAGCCTTCATGCGCTTGCCGATGGTCACTGGAGCGACGTCGAGTGGAGCGGCGTTCTCACAAAGAACGGCGTCAAGCTTTTCGGAAGTCGGTCCGAGGGCGACCGGGCCTTGTCAGGTGGCATGGACCATGTCCATTTCAGCGTCTTCACGACCGACGCCTTGGGCGGCGGAATTACGATTGGCGCCTGGGGCGTTCCGTCGGGCAGCGCCCCGAGCGAAAACGAAAGAGCCACGTGGCAGGGCCTCATGATCGGCGCGACTGCTGACGACAGGCGGGACCTCCTGCAGGGCGATGCGGCGATCAGGTTCGACCTTGGCACCTCGATGGTCGACGTGAACTTCACCAACATCGTGAACCTTGACCGGATGGCCGCGCATTCGGTGCCAGGGGTCATGTTCCCGGGAATCCCGGTTTCCGCTGACGGGATCTGGGAGCAGGGCGACGACGACTCGGACAGGCACATCCGGGGCGCTTCGTCGGCACCGACCACGAGGAAACCGGAGGGTATTTCTGGACCGATGAGATGCGTGGCTCTTTCGGAGCCGCCAGGCAGTAGCGCCCGCTTCGTCAAGCGTCGCCGGACTGCCGGCCGGGCGGGCGGCGCGTCCGGGTCCGCCCCGGCCCGCGCCAACGGAGCGTGCGCAGCGCGCAGAGGGCGATCAGCCGGGCGTCCAGCCATGGGGTCATGGCCTCGATGTAGGCCATGTCGAGGGCGAGCTTGCGTGCCGGGTCCCGCCAGCCGGCGCCCCGCGCCTGCGCGAGGCCGGCGCGGCGAAGCCCGGAACCTCTTGCTCGACGACCGCGGCCAGCTCCGGGCGCTCCGGGCGCGGGCCCACCAGGCTCATCTCGCCGCAGAGCACGTTCACGGCCTGCGGCAGCTCGTCGAGATGCCAGCGCCGGAGCACCCGGCCGACGCGGGTGACGCGCGGGTCGTCCGGCGGCGACCAGGCGGGGCCGGTGTCCCGCTCCGCGCCGTCGGCCATGGTGCGGAACTTCAGCATGCCGAAGACCCGGCCGTGCCGGCCCAGCCGGGCCTGCCGGAGGAGGACGGGCCCGGGGCCGTCTAGCCGGACCGCGAGCGCGACCGCCGGCAAAAGCAGGATCCAGGCGGGCAGCAGGAGGACCGCTCCGAAGGCGAGCGCGCAGAGGTCGAAGGACCGTTTCCAGCCGTCGCGCGGCGCGGCTGACCAGACGCTGCGGCCGATCCGTTGCGGATGTCCCGGACCGTCCTGCGGGGGTTCCGGCGCCTCGTCCCGAATCTGTCCGGCACGCCCGGCGCCCGGGTCGGCGGTCGCCCAGGGCGCGCCGTCCGCGTCCCGATGCGGGAAACCGTCGAGCGCGGCCAGGACCGTCAAGACGCCGCTTCGGGTCGTGGTCCAGTTCGCCGCGGAGGTCGAGGACCGGCCTTTCAGGCCAGCCGCATCCGTGGGCATCAACATGGACGTCAGGGAGCGCGACGCTCTCTCGACAGGCGAGACAGTGCCCGCCGTCCGCATCGGCCGGCGGCCGCCCGAGCGGGCGCAGCGCGCCGTGTCACGGGCGAAGAGAGTGTCCGATTCGCGGCGCAGGAAGGTGAAGGCGCTCGCCCGCGAACGGGAGCGGACAAGGATACGGGAGCGCGACGCGCTCCACGGGATTTCGGCAGGCATCGTGAAACGCCGCCGCCGGATCGCCGCCGAAGCCCTCCAGGTCTCGAACATGATGCGGCACCCGACGCTGGCGCGACCGATCGCCGAGCGGCAATGGGGGCGTCTCGCCAAGCAACTGACCTGCGAGGATGAGAGTGCCCGCGGGGAAGTCGTGCGGGTCCGTCCCCGGCACACGGGCACGGACTGCCATGCCTGCGGGCACAGGCGGAAGATGCCGCTGGGTGCGCGGGAGCTTGCCTGCGATGGCTGCGGCCTGGCGACGGACCGCGATGTCAACGCGGCACGGAACGTTCTCCGGCGCGGGATCGCGCCGGCCGGTCGGGAATCGGTTCGTCGAACCGTCCCGGCGCGTCCGGGGACGTTCTTGCATCACGTGCCGCCGGGTTGCCGGGGAAGGACGCGGAGCGGTCCGCGACCGGCTGATGGCTGGTCACGTGTGCAGAATGCCCAAAACGAACCCAGCCACCATTGCTGGAAGAGGCAACGCGCATCGCGCGCGCCGCCGCTGTCAAGCATTTCCACGTGAAGGAATTCGGCCCGCATCCGGACTTGTCGTGCTGCGGATCGCTCAGTCCGGCGTCAGCATGTATCCGGACCCTCGCACCGTCTGCAGATAGCGTGGTTGCCTGGGGTCAGCCTCGATCTTGCGGCGAAGGCGCGTGATCTGGACGTCGACGGCGCGCTCCTGGGCCTGGCCGCCGTCGCGGCCAAGGTCCTCGACAAGCCTGCCACGACTCAATGGCTGCCGCAGGCTGGACGAGAATATCCTCATGAGACGCGCTTCGGTCGCCGTCAGCCGGACCGGCCGGTCGCCGTTCCACGTCGTTCCCTGTTCGACATCGTATTTCAGTTCACCAAGTGACAGGAACTTCGGGGCGAGTTGTGC
>VYCX01000295.1:0-1957 GCA_009843725.1 Boseongicola sp. SB0675_bin_26 | reverse complement strand
TTCTCTGACAGAAGCTCACGCCGTCTTCGCCCGGCATCATCACGTCCAGAACGATCAGGTCGAATTGAAGGCCGCGCAGGATGTGATCGGCATGGGCCGCATCGCGCGCGGCCGAAACGAGGAACCCGTGCCGAATCAGGTATTTTTGCAGCAGGCCGCGAATGCGCTCGTCGTCATCGACAATCAGGAGATGTGCGTCCGGGTCCGTCATCGCTCTTTTCCTCCGTCCGTGCGCCAAACCGCCCTTTCCCGGCGGCGGGCCGTGCCCAGCCCGTGCGCAACGGCCTGCCGCCGCCCGATCCAAGGCATGTGCGCCGCGTTCGAAGCGAATCGCTCGAGAAGCTCGCGCAAGCGGCCTGCGGTCCGGCGGGCGCCGGAGCGGCCGAACCCAGGCAAGGACGGGCCAGGATTGCGGGCCGTGCGCCAAGCCGCACCAAAGGGCCTTGCGATCTTCGAGGCGCTTCCGCTGGTCATGGTTCAGAATTCCCTGAACCGCATGTAGTGCCGCCGCATGTCGCCGTCCATCATGGCTTCCAGCACCCTGCGAAACCCGGCAACGGCATCAGGCCCGGCCTGGCGAAAGGCCGCGCGCATGCGGTCGCGCTGCGCCGTCGACAGCTCGCGTTCCAGGGCCGCCCCGGCTTCTGTCAGGTAGAGATTGCGTTCCCGCCTGTCACGCGTGCCCACCTCGCTCAGCACCAGGCCGTCATCGATGAGCGTCCTCAGCACCCGATTGAGCGACTGCTTGGTCACGCCCAGGATCGCCAGGAGATTGTTCACGGTGGTTCCCGGCGAACGGTTGATGAAATGGATCGCGCGGTGATGGGCCCTTCCGTAGCCCTGAACGGCGAGAATGCGGTCCGGATCCGCCGTAAAGCCCCTGTAGGCAAAGAACATTGCCTCGATGCCTTTCCTGATCTGGTCATCGGTCAGGAAGAGCAGGGTTTCGTTGCCCGCTGGTCCGGCGCTCTCTGCCATGAACAACCTCCGTGACTGAACACAATTTATGTCAGCCTTGTTGACATTCCAAGAGCCAACTGGTAGCGATTCTCGAATTTTCCGCAATTTTATGTCCGGTTCGGAACAATTCGCGCAACTTTTGCAAATGGGGACGGCCGATGGCTGGATATGACGATCGTGACGGAATGATCTGGATGGACGGCAGAATGCAGCCGTGGCGGGATGCAAACGTGCATGTCCTGACCCACGCGCTGCACTACGCCTCGAGCGTGTTCGAGGGCGAGCGGTCCTATGGCGGCAAGATCTTCGAGAGCCGCAGGCATTCCGAGCGCCTGCACTTCTCGGCCAGGCAGCTCGACTTCGAGATCCCCTACAGCGTGGACGAGATCGAGGCTGCCAAGCTCGAGGTCCTGAAGGTGAACGGTCTCGGCGATGCCTACGTCCGCGCCGTTGCCTGGCGCGGCGTCGGCGAGGACATGGGCGTGGCGTCGGCGCGCAACCCGGTACGGCTGGCCATCGCCGCCTGGGAATGGGGAAGCTACTACGGCGCCGCCAAGTTCAAGGGCGCCAAGCTCGACATCTCGGACTGGAAGCGGCCATCTCCTGAAACGGCCCCCTTCCAGGCGAAGGCCGCAGGTCTTTACATGATCTGCACGATCTCGAAGCACAAGGCCGAGGCAAAGGGATGCTCCGACGCCGTCATGTTCGACCATCGGGGCTACGTGGCGGAAGCGACAGGGGCGAACATCTTCTTCGTCAAGGACGGTCAGGTGCATACGCCGATGCCTGACTGCTTTCTTGACGGCATCACCCGGCAGACGGTCATCGGCATGCTGGAAGAGCGCCAGGTCAAGGTTCACGAACGCCACATCATGCCGAGGGAGCTCGAAGGCTTCGAACAGTGCTGGCTGACCGGCACGGCGGCAGAGGTCACCCCGGTCGGCCAGATCGGCGACTACAGCTTCGAAGTCGGTGCCCTGACGCGCGACATTGCGGA
>VYCX01000484.1 GCA_009843725.1 Boseongicola sp. SB0675_bin_26 | reverse complement strand
ATTGTCCTCATCTACATGTTCCTGGGCATGTTCCTGGAGGGAATCGCAATGCTGGTGCTGACCATTCCGGTGGTCATCCCGATAGCGATCGGGCTGAACTGGGACTTGATCTGGTTCGGCATCATCATCGTGATCGTGCTGGAAATGGGCATGATCAGCCCGCCGGTCGGCATCAACGTCTTCGTTGTCAAGTCGATCGCGCCGGACGTCCCAATGGGGACCATCTTTCGGGGCATCTGGCCGTTCTGGTTCGCCATGGCCGCAATGATAGGCCTCCTCATTCTCTTCCCGCAGATAGCGCTTTTCCTGCCCGAAACGATTGTGGCCGGTTAACGCAGAAAGGAATCATCACATGGACTCCACGACCGAAATCAAGACGCTGCAGCACTTCATCGGAGGCGAGTGGGTGGGTGCTGCGACAGGTGAGACATTCGAAGACCTGAACCCGATTGATGACAGCCTGTATGCCATTGCGGCAAAAGGGTCGGGCGATGACATCCGCAAGGCGACCGCTGCGGCAAAGTCAGCGTGTCCTGCCTACAAGGAAACCACGCCGACCGAACGCGAACGCTGGCTGTTGCGGGTGGCGGAGATCATGGAGAGGCGCCAATCCGAACTGGTCGATTGCCTGATCGACGAAGTCGGCTCGACGGTCGGCAAGGCGATGTTCGAATTCAACAAGGGGCTGGCCATGGTCCGTGCGGCAGCAGGCATGTGCCGAAATGTCAGGGGCGAAACGATCCCGTCGGACGTGCCGGGAAAGTTCTCGATGTCGATTCGCGAACCCCTCGGCGTGGTCGCGATCATCACGCCGTTCAACGTGCCTCTCATCAAGAATACCCGACTGGTCGCCAACGCCCTCGCCGTCGGAAACACCGTCGTGCACCTGCCGTCCGAGATGGCGCCTCATCTGTCTGTCCTGATGGCTGAAATCCTTTCCGAGGCCGGGTTCCCTTCGGGAGCCTACAACGTGGTCACTGGAAACGGGGCGGACATCGGCGATGACCTGACCGGAAGCACGGACGTGGACTTCCTGAGTTTCACGGGCTCGTCCGTCGTCGGCCGGCACATCGCCGAAATCTGCGCGAGGAACAAGACACCCAACACGCTCGTGCTGGGCGGCAAGAGCCCCACGCTGGTACTGGCGGATGCCGATCTGGACAAGTGCATGCCATTGGCGGCGCGCTCGATCTTCATGTTTGGCGGGCAGCTCTGCATCGGCTCGAGCCGGTTCTACGTGGAGCGCCCGATCTACGATGAATTCGTCCAGCGCTTCGCGAAGATCGCGTCGAAGGCGGGCATGGGCAATCTCCGCGACCCGGATACGGTCGTGTCTCCGATCATCTCGGAGCGGCAACGCAATCGGGTGAGGGACCACATCGACAATGCAAGGGCGAACGGGGCAACCGTTGTTGCCGGCGGCGAGTGGGACGGCAATCGGTGTCAGCCGACAATTCTGACAGGCGTAACGGAGGACATGACCGTATGCCGGACCGAGACCTTTGGCCCCGTGACCTCGATCTACCCGGTCGACAGCTATGAAGAGGGACTGGAGAGATCGAACGACACCGAGTTCGGGCTGTCTTCCGCCATCTTCACCAATGACATCAACAAGGCGTTCCATTTCGCGCGCAACATCGGGGCCGGCATGTGTCACGTCAACGGACCGACCGTGCACGATGAAGCTCACGTGCCGTTCGGCGGAAATGGCGAAAGCGGGGCGGGACGGGAAGGAACCGATGCCGATCTTGAAGCCATGACCGAGCTCAAGTGGGTTACGGTACAGCTATGACGTTCACTCTCTATCACCATGGATCGTCCGTATGTGCCGCCAAGGTCCGCTTCGCCATGGCGGAAAAGGGCTTGGAGTGGGACGGTGTCTATGTCGACATCCTCAAGGGAGAGCAGTTTGAGCCCGGGTACCTGAAGCTGAATCCGAAGGGCGTCGTGCCTACGCTGGTGCATGACGATCTGGTGATTCCGGACAGCACGGTGATCATCGAGTACCTCGACCAGATCGCGCCCGAGACCAGCGTGCATCCGACCGACCCTTGGGAACGGGCGCAGGTGCGGTACTGGACCAAGGCGGTCGACGAGGACCTGCATCCCGCCTGCGGGACGATGACCTTTGTCTGCTCGCATCGCCATACGGTGTTGAAGAACCTGGGGCCGGAAGGGGCCGAGAGATTCCTGGCCTCCACGCCCACGATCTCGGTCACGTCGGACTGGAAGGTGCAGAAGGACAGTTTCGTCCGATACGGGTTTGAGGCGCCGGGCGCGACGGAGAAGGTCAGGCTCTACGATACCTACCTCCACAAGATGGAAGAGGCGCTGGACGGCAAGGACTGGCTTGTCGACGACAGGTTCACGGTCGCCGACATCTCGCTGACGCCCTACGTGAACCGTCTGGCGATGATGTCGATGCACGGCATGTGGGAACGCGGGCGCCTGCCAAATGTCGAGCGCTGGTTCAAGGCCATCCAGGACAACCCGAACTTCAAGCCCTGCTTCATCGACTGGGTGCCGGAGGACTTGACGAACGACTTGCGCGAGAACGGCGCCAAGAGCTGGCCCGAGGTCGCCGAAATTCTTGAAATCGAAACCTGAACAGGAGGGGAGACGGCAATGGGCCGACTGAACGGAAAGACTGCGGTGATCACGGGCGCCGGTCGTGGGATCGGCGCCGTAATGGCCAGGCATATGGCTGGAGAAGGTGCGAATGTCGTGGTGTCGGATGTGCTCGATACCGCTGACACCGTTGCTGCCATCAAGGAAGCCGGAGGCGCGGCGACGGGCCTGAGCGTCGACGTGACGTCGGATGACGACCTTGCGGCAATGGTCGAGGCGACGGAAAGTGAATTCGGCGCGCTGAACATTCTCGTCAACAACGCGTCGATCTTTGCCGCGCTTCAGCCCAAGCCGTTCCTGCAGATCGACAACGACGAGTTCGACAGGGTCATGACCGTGAACGCGCGCGGCGTGCATCAGGCCACGAAGGCGGTTGTCCCTGCGATGTTGCGTGCCGGCGGGGGAAAGATCGTGAATATCGCATCGGGCACCTTCTACTACGGGCCGCCGGGACTGGCGCACTACACGGCCTCGAAAGGTGCCGTCATCGCGCTGACTCGCGGCTATGGACGTGAGCTGGGCGACAAGAACATCCAGGTCAACGCGATCGCGCCGGGGCTGACCGAGAGCGAGTCGATACAGGGCCACGCCGGCTTCGACCCCGCACGCGGCCCGACCGTGCAGTCGCGTTCGATCAAGCGCGAGATGGTGCCGGAAGACCTTCTCGGTTCGCTCATGTACCTGGTCACCGCTGACAGCGACTTCGTCACGGGCCAGACGCTGAATGTCGACGGCGGCAAGGTGAACGTCTAGGCGTTGGCGAAGAGGCATGCAGTTGTCAGGTCCCGTGGCCCGATGCGCCGGACGGTGGATCACGCCTTGCTTGAAGCCGTCCGGGGCCGACGCTGGCGGGCAATGCACGCCGGCGGAGGATGGCCTGACGGCCAGTCTCACGCCCGGTCGTCAGGTGGACCGTTGCCATGCGGGGACGTCTTGCGCCAGAATGGCGGCGGTCGACTTTCGTGATGAGCGGCGCTGAACGCCGGGCACGGCATCGTCAGCGGCGGCTCCGTGCCGGCCGGCGCATGGTTGGAAACACGTGGTCCGCCTGAGCGGACCCATAGCGAGCCGGGACACTCAAGACATGGCCAAGCTGGGCAAGGACATCATCGGCACAAGCGGTCTGCCACCGTTTTTCCCGGTTTCGAACGCGGACGAAGTCACGATCGACGCCCCGGAGTGCCGCAAGGGCGACGCGTTGCGCACATGGGTGCGCTCGCTCAGCGGATTCCAGAAGGAAGCGCTTGTGCGGTCTGCCGACACAGGCCGGACCTGGCGCCTCGTTTCGGACGAGGGACCGTACCTCGACGGGCATGATGCCGCGCCCTGCCCCTTGGCTTTCCTGTCGGCAGGCATGGCCGCGAGCTACATGAACGAGATCACCGCACTGGCAAGGATGCGCGGCGTCGCGTTTCGCAAACTGCGATTGATCCAGAACAATTTCTACACGATGCAGGGGTCGATGCCCAAGCGCACCATGATCGGCGGGGCAGAGCCCGTCGAGCTTGAGGTCGAGGTTGGCTGCGACCTGGACGACGCGGCATTGAACAGCTTCCTGATGGATGCGGTCCACGCATCGCCGCTGAATGGCCTGATGCGCGGACACCTCGAGAGCCTGTTCAAGCTGTCCAAGAACGGGTCCGAGCTGCCGACGGCAAAGGCCGTGGAGCTGGACAGTGCCCTGTTTCCCGACCCGGGCGACCATTTCGCGACATCAAGACCGGCGGAAGCTCAGCCGGAGCTTGTCGGTGCCGTTGGCCCCACGCCCAGGAAGGACGTGGCAAAGGGAACCGCCGCTGCCTCAGGAAGCCTTGCGGATGAACAGAACCGCCGGCTGAACATTGGAGCCATCGCAGCTCTGCGAGAGGATGGAATCAAGGACATCCAGCAGATGCAGTATTCCCCTTGGGGCACCTCATTCCGGTTCCTCAGCTCGGAAGACGGGCGCGCGCCGGACGCCAACACCCTGATCAGCGCCGGCATCGGATTTTGCTTCATGACCCAGTTCGGGCGCTTTGCGTCTATGCTGAAACTGGACTTGCCGGACTATCGCATCGTTCAGGACACGCATTTCAGCCTTGGCGGCGCGTCTGGCGGAACAGGAAAGGCCGGCGAGGCCGATCCGATTGAGACCCATGTCTACCTGGAAACGTCCGAGCCCGACGATGTGGCGCAGGAGATGCTGGACATGTCCGAGCGGACCTGTTTCCTGCATGCGTTCTGCCGTACGGAATTGAAGACCAGGCTGAAAGTCACGCGCGTTTGACGCCAGGCAGGATTTCGTCGAATCCTGGAGGTCAGGAACGGATTGACTGATGCCGGAGAGTCACGCTTTGGGCGAATTGATCGAAGGCCGGCCGATTGGCGTGATGCGGGCCGGTGGGACAGGTTCCGGCTGCAAGACGCCTTGGTCGAGATAGTGCTTCGGCAACATCCCGATTTTCCATCCTTGCATCCGTGCCCCATTCCATCTGCTGTGAATTCGTTGCCTGAGCGGTCCCGGCGTTCCGGAAGCAGCAAGCCAAAACTGCTGGATTCTGGATTGCCAAGCATGTTGGATTCACGGTTGCCGTTGACACGGTGAGCAGCGCTGCGGGTGCAAGTCCGACGCGACCGCCGGTCAGCTTCCCTTGGATCGCTGGCCTGATCCGTTCGGAAGGCTGACGATCGCGGGCGTCGGCAAGAACCTGCAGGCGGCGGCTGATCGATCAAGGTCGCAGACGCGTCCCTTGCGCGACGGTCAAGCCGTCTTCATCGGGCGGCAAGGACGAACGCGAGCGGCCGGCCATAGGCCCCAATTGCGGAAAGACCAGCGTCAGGACTGGCGGTTCCGGGCAGGAGGAAGACCTTGGGCGATTGCACGGGGCCGGAATCCGGCCCCGTCCGGTTCGGGGCAAACCGGCCGTCCCCTCCGAAAGGCGGAGTTGACTCGCATTTGGCATTTGGCATACAAAATGTGAATGGATCAATGACTGATCCTTGAAACGATCCTAGCCCGGATATCTCACCAATTTTGGCTGGCATGGGATCGCTCTCCGCGATA